>JBCCFQ010000078.1:0-9626 GCA_039029655.1 Pseudomonadota bacterium
AAGTGGTTTGACGAGAATCCCCAGCCAATGATGGTCCATGACAGTGTGGGCCATATAAAGGTTGTAAATCGGAGTCTTCTGAACTTAGCTGGCTGGAGGGAGCATAAGGAGCATGCTTACCAAGTCGCGGACCTCCTGTGTGACTTTTCTGACCAAGACCTTCGCAGAGTCCTATCCGAAGCCAAGTCCAAACCGGAGACATCTTTCGGTGCAATCATTCGAACAACTGGCGGTCTGAGGTCCTGTCAGGCCAGGATTTTTTGTTGGAGTGATGGAGACCAAGACTTGTTTTGTTGTATGTTCGAGTCACTAAGTCGGCAATCATCTCCGGATTCTCAAAAAAAGTACGACAAACTAGTTCGTTCTTTATCCAAAAGAGATGAGATTCTACAAGCAATAAGCGAAGGAGCGGTGCGTTATCTGGAGGTCGATGACGTCGACAGCAGCGCGCCGTATCTGCTTACAAAGACCGCTGAGGCTGCTCAAGTGACTCGCGCTTTCGTCTATTGCAATCATATGGTTACACCAGATCAATTGGCGTCAACACAGATCATTGACTACCGAGCACCCGAGACTGATGCTGATCAGTTTGTTACCACAATCCGTTACGATGCAAGCGAGTTTTCTCGCTGGGCAGAGGTTTTTTCTCAGGGCGACCTTCTAACGTTCTCTGAAGATACAACAAGCACTTCCCAGTTTTGGTCCGCGCCCTGTAGATCCGCGATCATTATGCCCATATTTGCAAACGGCACTTGGTGGGGCTTTATGGGTTATGAGGATGCGGCAGCTCCAAGGAGTTGGTCTAGTGAGCAGGAGGCTTTGCGGATCGTCGCTGGTCTCTTCGGTCTTGCCGTGGAGCGGGAGGCAGCAAAAAACAAGCGGCAGCGGCATGAAGCAGAGCTAACACACCATGCGCGTCTAAGCGTGGTGGGGGAGATGGCGTCAGGTATGGCTCACGAGTTGAACCAGCCTCTTGCAGCCATTGTGAATTACAGTCAGGTGGCAGCCAATTTGGTCAATGCCCCAGAAGAGTCAGCGCTGCTAAGGGAGACTCTGGACAAGACGGCGTATCAGGCCAAACGTGCGTCCGATATTATTTCCCGAATCCGAAATTTCGCTCGCAAAGATGAAACTCGTGTAGAGGTCACGAACATCAATCTCCTTGTCGGTAAGGCACTAGAATTCGTACAACATCGAGTAGCCAATCAGAGGACGGAGATTGGCTTTAGTGCTTTGCCTGAAGACGCTGCGGTTTCCGTGTGCATCGTGCAAATTGAGCAGGTCATTTTGAACTTGTTGCTTAATGCCTTGGATTCAGTGATATCTCCCGGGGCGGTAAGCAATAAGATAGAAGTATCGATTGATAAGGATGGAGAATCTGTTGGCGTCACTGTGCGAGACTATGGAGCGGGTGTTTCTGAAGCGATGTCAAGCAAGCTTTTCGAGCCGTTTGAAACTAGTAAGCCCCATGGGCTTGGTATGGGGCTGGCTATTAGTCGTACAATCATAGAGGCGCATAAGGGCGTTTTCGAACTAGAAACCGATATCGAGCCGGGAGCGGCGTTTAGATTTTCCTTACCAGTAGTCAGCTGATGCAACATTCACCGACAATTTATATCGTAGATGACGACGATCATGTCAGAGAGTCATTGTCGCTATTGTTGAAGACTGAGGGCTTCAACACCCAGGATTTCGAAACCTGCGACGCATTCCTAGAAAATCTGGATCTGGATCAGCACGGCTGCCTTCTGTTAGACGTTCGTATGCCGGGGATTGGAGGTCTTGAGCTGCAGGACCTGATGAATGAAAGGCAAATCAAGTTGCCCATTATTTTTATGACAGGGCACGGAAACATCCCCACTTCAGTTCGTGCTTTGAAGTCCGGTGCCGTTGATTTTCTGGAGAAGCCCTTTGATAAAGAAGTACTGCTCCAGAGAATAGAAGAAGCCTTAGGTCTGGATGCGAAAAATAGGGCAGCGGACGCTGGAAATGCCAAGATCCTAGAGTGTTATGAAACTCTGACACCTCGAGAAAAGGAGGTCATGGCCCAGGTTGTATTGGGTCAATCTAACAAGAGAATCGCCAGGAACTTGGACATTAGTCCAAGAACCGTGGAGCTACACCGCACTCGTATGATGGCCAAGATGCAGGTGGATTCCGTCGCGGCGCTGGTGAGTTATGCCATGGTGTGTGGCATTTATGATCCCGCACAGTTACGGATCGACCAATAAGCTTAATAAAAACAGAGCTTTAGATCCAAAAAACCACGTACGTAGTTGCCCGTATTGTGGCGCACCATCCGGCGCGGCTATAAAAGCAGCCTGCCAAGGAAGTGCAGTTGCTGTCGGGACTGACGGCTAACCGCGGAGTGCCAGTCAGGTGCGTGGATGGTGCCTCATGGAACGCATCGTAGATTCGATGGACTGGTGCTCACTCCCCATTTAGGTCTCAACCACTGTCGCCTCGTGCCGGTATGATCACAATATCGATGCGTCGGTTTTTCTCTCTACCCTCTGATGTCTCGTTGTTGGCGATGGGGCGTGTTTCCCCAAATCCCAAGGAAGTTATTTTAGCGGGATTGATATTCATGTTGGCCAGTAGGTACGCACGAACCGCCTCGGCTCGTTCCTCGGAAAGGCGCATATTGTTTTCATCACCACCATAGGAATCGGTGTGTCCCTCCACAATGATTTCTCCTCGCGGGAATATTCGTATCGCGCTCTGAACCTTTGTCAGGAGCACGAAATTATCCGACTTGATTTCAGATTCGCCGGAATCAAAATTTAGACCAACTAAGCGCATAACAACGTTGTCGGAGTCTCGCAATACCTGTGCTTCTTCGGAAACAAACATGTCTTCCACTTGCCGAAAATTTTGCCTAGCAATGGCTTGTGCTTCCAGACGTCTACTTAAGGCCACACGTTCTTGTGAAACGCCGCCTAGCATTTTTTCCAGTTCTGCTAGTTCTATTTCCATTTGGGAAATTTGTTTGTCTCGATCCTGGAGATCCTGTTTGAGGCCTTGGTTAGACTTTTGTAGGCTTTCGATGTACTCAACCAGTTCCTGGGTGGCGTTTTCATAGCCGTTGTCAAAACGTGGCACCAAGTCGGCGGCGGAAGCAACACGCCGCATTGGCTTTTGCCAATCTAGAATCAAATCCTCGGTGGTGCTTTGTTTGTTTCGAACCTTTTGCAGTTGAGAGGCGAGATACAGTGCGTGGTTTGCTTCGTAGTTCGCCTGTTGAGCTAAACTTCGCGGTCGGTCTGTGTCATAGCGGTTTTCCGTTAGTGCTTTTTCCGCTTCTGCCAGCAGTTGTTTAGATTTAGCGAGCGTCTTGGGTGCGTAGCGCTCGACTTTGTTTCTGGAGGCGGCCGCCAACAGCGTCTTGGTGTCGTCAAGATAGTTTGCCTTGATAGCCGCTAATTCCGCTTCCCGATAGACCGTTTCGCCAGATTCGAGTTTTCGTTGGGCGCTTTTTATCCGGCCGCGTTCGATGTCGGACGCAATACTTCTGAATTGTTCCTCCGCGTCCTGCCAGAGGTCGGCTGCACCAGTGGTCGCACCCGCTTGCATCGCGTCTCCACGAGTTTTTAACAATGCTGCCATAGTGACTCTGGCGAGCTCAGTTCCTTCTGTGGCCTGTTTGAAACTGGCGACTGCATCTGACAGTTTCGTCTTGATACTGTTTAGATCGCGACCGCTTTCAAATCTCTCTTGAGCTTCGTTGTAACTCGCCATTCCGGCGGCAAAGCGTCTAGGCGACAATAGATCCGCTTGAACAGCTCTGGCCTGTTCCAACGACTCCGAGGCTTCGCGAAACAAACTGTCTTTAACCGATTGAGCAAACGTTGGAGCAACAAAAAAAGAGCACAAAACAGCGCCAAAGAGAAACTGCTTGACAGGCATCATAGAATGGTCCCGGTGTGAACTGACGGGATATTTTATGATTTTTGTAGGCTGTCCACTAGCTGCGTGACTTTGTTTTGCAATCAAACCTGATCGGTGGACTCAATATTGCCACTTATTGGGTCGTCGAAGTGTGTGACAAGGGCGCCGCCGAGGGACTGTGATTTGTCCAAGGCGTTTAGGGCCCGATCCATAAGCGTTGAGCTGCTGGTGATTCCCTGCACGGCGGGCGATTCACTGCCTAAGGTGGCGACGCCGAGACTTGCCGTTAACTGCCGATTTGCCCAGCCATAGTTCTGCAGGTCGTCCTGGATGCGGTTGGCCTTGATCATGGCGCCTTCCCGGTCTGTCTCGGGCAAAATGTAGGCAAAGACGACGCCGTCATAGCGAGCTAGATAGTCGGTGCTCCGAGTACCTTTCAGTAGGGCATCCGCGAACATCTTGAGGCCCTTGTCACCGGCGGCTGTACCAAAGTCCTCGTTGTAGGATTTAAAGTGGTCAATGGATACCAGAATAACTGACATCGTTGTGTGGTGTCGTATCGCCCGTCGAAATTCGCGCTCTAGGTTCTCTTTGTAGGCTTGACGATTTTTCAGACCTGTTAATTCATCGGTTACAGAAAGTGCCGCAAGTTTTGCGTTTGCTACGGTTAGCTTGGTTTGCATCTCCGACAACTGCTGTTTCAGCACCAAAAGGTTATTTGCGCTTCGGCCTATGAATACGTAACCGTGGGTGCTGCCATCACTGTTGTAGGCGCGCGAGGTTAACTGGATTGGCACGCGACTAGTGTCTTTTCGAATCAATGTCCAAACATGCTCTTCTGTTTCACCGGTTTTGGCGGCGTTAGTCACTACATCAAATCCGGGTTCCAAAAAGCGTCCCTGTTCTCTATTCAATGTAACGGCACGTCTCTTGATTTCCAACGGATCGCAAAGTAGGGCGTGAAAGATCTTTCCGCAAATCTCATCACTGGTGTAACCCAGAAGTCGTTCCACCCCGGCGCCACTTTGGATTACTTTTCCGAAGGGGTCGGTCACAAAAACTAGAAATCTGTCGTTGGTTAATAGCGCTTCAATAAGACTGTCTTTCGTAGACGAATCTGTGGTGTCCTGCAGCATTTGGCAAACCCTGGTAAAATTTGGGACTTCAATGATTGATATCGGCTCTAATGGCAGTGCCTTTAGGCGGCCCGGTTCAGAGCCCGTTCTGAACTTAGAGTGTTGGAAAAGTTATGAATAAATTCAAAGAGATACCCATCGTCACCAGTGGCCAAAAGTTCACCAACTCCGTGGGTATCAAAGCCGTAAAAAACGGCGTCAAAGTCCGACGGGACCGGGTTGCGGCCGCGGTGGATAGAAAACCGGCATGGCTTAGGGCCAAGATGCCCACTGGCGCCGGTTATCAAAAGGTCAAGGAGAATGTGCGCGGTCATCGCCTGAGCACGGTTTGCGAAGAGTCCATGTGCCCCAATATTGGCGAATGCTGGAACAACGGCACTGCCACCATCATGGTTATGGGCTCCGTCTGCACCAGAGCGTGTCAGTTTTGCTCAGTGGATACGGGTAACCCAAAGGGCTGGTTGGACCCGGAGGAACCCGAGAATGCGGCGCGCTCGGTGGCATTGATGGGGTTGAAGTATATTGTTATCACGTCGGTGGATCGTGATGATTTGCCCGATGGCGGAGCGGCACACTATGCCGCGTGTGTGCAGGCGATAAAGCGGTCCAATCCCACCACAGTAGTCGAGGCCCTAACCCCAGATTTCCAGGGACGAAAGAATGACGTCGCAACGGTGGTGGACTCAGGGTTAGAGGTGTTCGCTCAAAATGTGGAGACCGTGGAGCGCTTGACCCATCCAGTGCGAGATCCACGAGCAAGTTATGAGCAAACCTTGGGTGTATTGGAGTTCGCAAAGAAACATAATCCCCGTGTGATTACAAAGACAAGCTTGATGTTAGGTTTGGGTGAATCCGATGACGAGATAGCTCAGACCCTTACCGACTTGAAAGACATCAATGTAGACATCGTTACGTTCGGCCAATATTTGAGGCCCACTAAGAATCACCTGCCCGTGGAACGCTATGTTACACCTCAAGAGTTTGAAACTTACCGCCAGTTGGGTTTGAAGAAAGGCTTTTTGGAAGTTGTTTCAGGGCCGTTGGTACGCTCCAGCTATCGGGCCGATCGGGTGTTCGAAAAGGATAATGTTGGTCTCTAGTATTTGACCGGCGCTTTCAACCTTTTAGTGTCTGCCGACGTCAAAGCACTAAACGCCTAATTTTCCGAGGAAGATTCCATGAAACATGCGCTCATTGTAGGCCTAGGATTGTCCGTTTTTGGTGTTGCTACAGCGGATCAATGCGAAGAAGACTATTCTCAAACTCTAGAGGTGAGTGAGAGCATGCCAGCGTCGATGCAGCAATTTTTTATTGATGCTCAGGCCGGCAGCCTAGAAATTGTTGGTGAGTCCGGTACAGACGAAATGGTGGCCATTGGAGAGGCTTGCGCCAGTTCTCAAAAGCTGCTGGACAAGATTAGACTGGAGTCAAAGTCAGATTCCGACGGTGTGTCGGTGTACACCGATGTTCCCACCAGCCAGGGAGGCTGGTTCGGGAATGTAGCATATCTCCATGTCAAGGTGAGGTTGCCCAGTCGTGTTTTCGTAAGCATTGAAGACAGTAGCGGGTCCATCAAAGTGAGAGATGTGTCTGGGTTGGATGTGGATGATAGCTCCGGCAGCATTGACGCGCGGTCTATCATGGGGCCGGTGAGTATCATAGATAGTTCAGGCTCCCTAACCCTAAATCGAGTGGAAGGTGATGTTCGTTTGAATGACGGATCTGGCAGCATAACCGTCAAGAATGTCCAGGGCTCGGTGAGAATCGAGGATGATGGTTCGGGAAGTATTGATATTAGAAAGGTGCGGGACAACGTCATTGTTGAAGATGATGGCTCAGGCAGTATCCGAGTGAGTGACGTGGGTGGCGATTTTTCGGTCGGTAGCGATGGCAGCGGCGGCATCCACTATGACGATGTTATGGGCTCAGTCTCTATTCCTGAGGATTAAGTTGGGTTAGATCCACGCGAGGCGATCTGACTCCGACAAATACAGAATTTGATTCTGCAGGTTCTGGGCGTCATCGTAGGGGATAAAGGGTAGATGGATCGTCTCCGACGCCAAATAAACCGTTAGTGAGGCCAGTTGTTTGCGGCGTTGGTAAGGAGACTGACTCAGACTCACGCGCTGCGCCCGTCTTAGTTCAAAAATTGTGTGTTGCTCCCCAAAAAGACCTTTTCTAACGAAGGCGTACCTGTCATTGGAGAGATATCCCCACCGTCTATATCTTTGGGCAATGAGTGGGTAGCCGAGTGCTGCCAGGGAGATTGCGAATAAGCTGCCATATCCAAACCATGGCACCAAGGCCATAGTGGTTAGAGTGATGGGGATAAAAAAGAAGTTTCGCCAGACCTGAAACTTATAGCGGCCATCGATGCGCTGATAGTTGCTGAGAAACCCTAAGCTGCCGATTCGAGGATAGATATGGTGTACTAATCGAGCAATGCCCGGTTTGTCTATTAGCGGCACCTTGAAGCTCTTCTTCTCCGTGGTTTCATGGGACGAAGCCTGGGTTAGAGTGACTCTAAAGCAGCGCAAGAGTCGCTGTCGTACGTTTTGCGACATTTTTATGGTCTGAATTTTTTGCAGTCTCAGAGACTGTTCGTGTCGCGTAAGAAGCCCAGCTGTAGAGCGAACCCTATCTTCGATTCGATTCAGCCTAAACCCGTCATAGCGAATTAGGGCGCCAACTACAGATAGCCCAACTAGAAATAGTGTAATCAGGATGGCGGTAAACAAGACGAGAGGGACCAAACCCAATAAAGGCAGCTGAAACAGCCACTGGAAAAAGGGCTCGAAGGTATTGCTTAAGACCCGGGCTGCGAATCTCTCAAAAATCGAATCCGAAAAAGAAAAAAGTGGCGCTAAGATAATTGCAATAAAGACAAGTGTATTGCTGGTCAAGCCAATGCGTAACACGGATCTGCGGTCGAGTTGCAACAAGGGTTTTAAGGAGTCGGCTGGAGCAACAGTGTTCTCAGAAGCTAGATTAATGGATCTGAGCAGATCCAGAACTGGTTGAGAAACTCCAGGGAGCGAGACCTCTTCCTTCGCCGACCCGGCCGTGTCAAGTTCGATTGTGAATACTCGCGCCAGTCTAAAAATCGGGTTTTGCGTGACATTGATACCTTGAATCCGATCGTGGTCGATGCTTGTGCGTTTCTTGCTCAAGATGCCGGATTGAACTTGTATTTGAGTGGGTGTTAGTCGATAGCGAAAGTAAACCCAGCTTAGAATTGGAAAAACCACCCCTAACCACAACAACAGGAGCATGCCTGCAGGAAACGCATAGGTCACATACTCGGAATTGCGGACGAAGATAAATGCAGGAATAAACGCTGGGAGTGACTGAACTAAAGCACGGCCCGCTTTGAACAAAAAACTAAGTACGGCCAGTGGTGACAACCGGTTCCATTTCGTGGGGTCGGTGGCGTTATCCATTGCCGCCGGCAGCCAGGATGTAGTCTCTCAACTTGTCCGCGTCATCTCGGTCGAGGCCCGGGATACATAGATCTCCGGCTCGTCCACCGGCCGTGTAAAGCTCCAAAGACGCAAGGGAAAACCATCGACTCAATACATCTTGCTTGACTTCAATATGCTGAACTCTGCCAAAGGCAATAGCCGTCGTCTTTCTCCAAATCAACCCAGATCGATACACCAAATCAAGTTGACGCACGGCGTAGCCGCGCACACGGTGCTCAAGTAAGGGCAGCACAATCCAGGCAAGCATTATAGGTCCGCTTGCCCATTTGGCTCTGGACAGCGCGTAGGCCAGGTCAGCGTTTCGGCTTTGCAGAAAGAGCGCTATGGCAATTGCGATTAGCACGGTTCCTGTGCGCCTTATTATTTGAGTATACTTATAGCGTGTTGGGAGACGTTTAAGTATTAAGTCCTCAACCTTGGGGAGTTCATTGAGCGAGATTGAATCATTTGAAAACATCTTTGAGTCCCAAGCGATGAGGCGTCTGATTCTACACAACAACATCTCGGCTTTGGAGTGACTGTGACGGGTCAACGGTTTGACACTCTTATTAAACGCTTAGGTAGCCAACATGTTGATGACAGACTTGTTCGTGAAAGTCATGGCAAGCAACCCGCCTTTACTGGAACGGGACTCCTCGATTCAATAGAAAATCGCTTGTTTTCCGCCGATTTTTTGGCAAAGTTGCTAAAAACCATCGGGCTTTATAAAAGGGGGCCTTTGATACGACAAACAGTTGCCCTGATTTACCTCCGCGTGATCGTACTCCGCAACTGCATCAGTTAGATACATGTCTACAAAGCAAACAAGAACACATACAATGAAAATGAGGGAGTCAAAAGATGATGGCATCATTTCACACATTCCCCTCTCAGGATAATCACATAGAGAAATAAGAGACTTGAAAGGGCAAAAGGAGGCAAACAAAGTGTCATTGCTCCTCTGCAGCAGATATTTATATTGTGGTAGTCACAAAAACACACACACACACACACACAAGAGACCTTCCAGCTTCACAACTGCCTGGAATGAAACAGGAGCAACACACTCGCGTAAATCAGATAGTAGCCACTCACCATAGGTTCTTAAGAAGGCAGTCATCGGTTTATACTTGAACACTGG
>JBCCFQ010000079.1:0-9568 GCA_039029655.1 Pseudomonadota bacterium
GGTCGCTGCTTGACGACGAGCACGGTGGAGAAGCTCGTTTGCCGAAGTGGTGATGGCTTCTTGAACACGAAGCGAAACCACTGGAGCTGCTTCGCAGTCTGCACCGAATTTTGAAGGCTGATGGCCTCATCGTACTAAAGGTGCCAAATTTTGCCTGTTGGAACCGTCGACTACGAGGCAACAAGTGGTGTGGCTTTCGTTTCCCTGATCATGTCAATTACTTCGCGCCCAAGACTTTGGAAATCCTCGCTGAGGAAGCGGGCTATCTTATGCAACCACAGAGACTTTCGGAGCGGATGCCCACCAACGACAACATGTACGCAGTGTTAAGGAAACCAAAAAAAACAAGTGACCAACTTGATGAACAGCATTAGGTCGTCTGGTTTTTTTATTCTGGGCCTCGGGTTGCTAGCCGGTTGTGCATCCATGGAACCTCGCACACACCAAACCATGGCCCTGTCCATCGAAGATGCCAACAATTTGATCAAACTCCCAATCTCCTGCGCCACCCAAGAGTACCCCAACAAGCTCAATCAGGTTCTAAAGAATGCGGATGATTTGAGATCACCTCGTGACTTACACCCCGCTTTTTTTGGCTGTTTTGATTGGCACTCTTCGGTTCATGGCTTTTGGTCCATGACGAAACTCCTAAAAGCAGAGCCTAGTGTAGGCAGCGCAGACAAAGCTCGCCAGCTGCTGCGGACAACTATCACCAGTCAAAACATAACAGCAGAAGTTGAGTACTTTGAAGACAACCCAACCTGGGAACGTCCCTACGGTTGGGCCTGGTTGCTCAAGTTACAACTTGAGTTAGACACCTGGGATGATCCTTTGGCCAAAGAACTGGCTCCTCTTCTTAGACCATTGGCCAACAGGATTGCCGATCTGTACCTTGAGTACTTGCCGAAGCTTGTCTATCCCATTCGAGTTGGAGAGCACACAAATACGGCGTTCGGTTTGGCTTTTGCCTGGGACTACGCCAAAGCCAAGGATCATCAATCCCTGCTAAGCGCCATATCGGACCGTGCCCGATCTTATTACCTGAATGATAGGAACTGCCCAATAGAATGGGAGCCCAGTGGATACGACTTTCTCTCCCCTTGTTTGGAAGAGGTGGATTTGATGCGTCGCGTTCTCGACCCCCAGGAGTTTCGTGTCTGGATCAAAAACTTTATGCCACAGCTAACCGATAACGACTATCAACTAGAAGTCGGCATTGTTTCCGACCGCAGCGATGGGAAGTTGGTACATCTTGACGGATTGAACTTCAGCAGGGCGTGGGTGCTGTACGGTCTTGCCCATCAGTATCCTGAGTACGGTCACTTAATCAAAATCGCCAACACTCATGTGCGCTATTCACTTCCGAATCTCGTGGGTGATGGTTATGAGGGTGGCCATTGGCTGGCATCCTTCGCCATACATGCCCTGGACAACACAGATGGGGGGCCGCGCCAATAGCTTATTGTGCAGACCTTTCGTGTAAAAAAGACGTCAGCCCGGCGATATAGCTGTCCCAACCTGCATCATGGGATTCCATACTTTCTCTCTTGCTGAACCCTGTGTGCTTCAACATCAAGTGGGTGCCCTGGTCTTTGGCTTGGAACACAACATCTATCGTAGTGACTTCCCCATCCCCATTCCATTCCCAGGTATAGGTGACCCGTTGATTAGGCTCAACCAAGGTAAAAGTGCCTTCATTCCTACCGGTGAATTCCGGGGTCTCCATAATCAGGCGGTAATGACCTCCTTCCTTGGGGTCGATGTCCATCGCAGTCGCAGGCGGGATTACTGTGTCCGACGACACCCAAGCTGCATACACCACCTCGGGTGGAAACGGTAACTGATAAGTTTTATCGATACTCATAAGCGTGTCTCCCAACACCGGCGCTGGCACAAAAACTAGCCAAGAAACCACCAAAACAACACGCGCCAAGATGAGTTTTCCATTAGTATAGTTGACATCATTATAAACATACCGACCGAAGGTATGCAAATATGCAAGAAAACCCACGTCAGAATCTAAAGGTACTACAGGGACAGGCAACGGCGGAGCGTCTGCTAAAAATAGCCAGAGCGCTATTTGCCCAGCAAGGCTACGCAAACACCAAAACGGAAGACATCATCCAACAGGGTGGTGTAACAAAAGGCGCGCTGTATCACCACTACTCCTCCAAGAAACGTCTGTTTGAGGCCGTCTACCTATCGTTGGAAGAAGAGGTTGCCGAAAAAATTATGCAGGCCAGCGCAAGACACAAAGACCCGTGGTACAAGATACTTAATGGTTGTTACGCGTATTTGGATGCTTGCCACGATCCACAGTACCGACGAATCATGCGTGTGGACGCACCTTCCGTATTGGGAATGAAACGTTGGTCGGAAATCGACCGAGCTTACGGTGTGGAAAGGTTGATCCCAGCTATGAAACAACTGGTAACAGACGGAGTCATCAAAACCCGTGTGGTTGAAGCATTTACGTGGCAACTAACGGGTGCCATGAATGAAGCAACGTTTTGGATTGCTCAGCACAGCGACCCTACATTGGCCTTAAGACAGAGCAAGACCGCCCTGCGAACTATCCTGGAAAGTATCAAAATTAATTAGCTGGATACTGGAACTAGACTGCCGTCTTTGGCCAGCATCACCTGGGAGGCCAACAGATCAACGCGGTTTCGCCCTTTGTTTTTGGACTGGTACAAGGCTACATCCGCTCTAGCCACCACATCAGACAAGCAGGTGTCTTTTTCGGAAATACTGGCCACACCGAAACTGGCGGTCATCTGCACGGTTTTGCCATCAGTTTCCATGGGGTTTTTGCGGAGCCGAGTGCATAGTTCCTTGGCAACATCCACAGCATGGGTAACATTTGTACCGGGTAACACCAAAGCGAATTCCTCTCCGCCGATCCGAGCCAGAATGTCTTCTGCCCGCCGGTCCTCAGACAGGACTTTGGCAAAGTGCACGATAGCCTGATCACCCATAAAGTGTCCGTGTTCATCA
Organism: Pseudomonadota bacterium; assembly: GCA_039029655.1. GTDB lineage: Bacteria > Pseudomonadota > Gammaproteobacteria > Steroidobacterales > JBCCFQ01 > JBCCFQ01. The sequence continues at coordinate 2,998 of JBCCFQ010000079.1, forward strand.
TTGATTTGCTTAAAACGATCGATGTCCGTCAGGATTACCGACACAGGCCGAGCCGTGCGACGTGACCAAGCATAGGCTTTAGAAGCAGACTCACCAAAACCACGACGATTCAGGAGACCCGTAAGCTGATCTTGCATAGCCACTAGGGTCATATGCTCGGATAAGTCGCTGGCAACCATGAAAATCGTAAACATACCCATCCCAATGTAAGCGGTGGGCATGGCCAAGAAGTTGATACGTTGATACAGAGTCAGGTAGGTGGGATCCAATTGCGGCCCCTGCATGAGCGCGGCAATTCCGGCACATATCTGCAATACGGCAAACACCCCGGCAATAATAGCGGTACCCCACTCAGCGGAACTCAATTCTTTGCGAAACCTGAGTATCAGCGATGAAACAATCATCAACATCACGCCACCATAAAAAGGTATGAGCGCCATGCGAATACCCACGTGGGGAGACACATAAGTGAACCAGGCCACAGCAAATAATACCGGTAGCGGTAACACCCAAATCCAATAAAGCTTTGTCTCTAACCCAACTCGTTGGCGATGACCCAACCAGGCCAGAGTGACCACAGTGAGTGACAAGCCGTTGACGAAGACCCAATATAGTTCATAGGAGGGAAACAAACTCTGGCTTAAATTGGTCACCCATTGAACCGTCGCAACCAAAAAAGCCACAGCCCAGGTAAGAGTGTGGGACATTCGATCAAAAGATTTCCAAGCACTAAAGAAAATAATGCTTAGCATTGCGCTGGTACACGCCAATGAAACAACCAGCAAAGTTACACCCGACATTAAGAGCGCTCCATACCCTTCCGGACTTAAAAGATAGGGGAATTGTCTCCCTTGGAATCCAATCTGTCCTTGACGCGTCTCACGCTTTACATAAGCTGTGCTCAAAGTTGAGGGGTCACGACTGTGACCATAACTGATTGATTCTATTATCGCTAGGAGGGTGAGCTTTTATATTGCAAATCGCTGAAGAAGTCCGACGTGGCTTGGTCCACCGCGAAAAACGACTCGATCCGAAGCTCATCCACGGTTACATCCAGCGGCGTACCAAAGGTAGAAATCACGGTGAACAATTTGAGTTCCAGTTCATCCAGTCTCAACACCAAGGGCAACACCGGAAGTAATGGTGCATGGCTCTCTGGAGCGGTTACGGCTTCATCCCCGATCAAACGGATTATAGATTCCAAGGCAACTCGTTCCTGAGGAACATGGGTCGTCATGTATTGCTTTCTCAAACGCTGAAGAAAATGACTACTCAGGTCTTTCCAGTTACCAATGAACGGACGCATCCCCTTGGGGTGTATTGCCAACAGCGCCAGATTCTTCTCCTCTGAGCCGATGGCGTCCCAAATACCTTCAACGCCAAATAGGTCGAGCATTCGGTCAGCGGCAGAATTGGTCATCACAATGCGCCACATCTTGTCCAGAACAAAAGCGGGCATGGGGTTGTGATGATTGAGTATTTGGGTCAACGCATCGCCGACTGGCTGCATCGCTTCCGCTTCAATCCCACGCTCAGTGTACAACGGCGCGAAACCCGCACTAATCAATAGCTCATTGCGAGCCCGCAAAGGCATATCCAAGGCTTCTGCTAATTGCACCACCATGTCCCGACTGGGTTGACTTTTTCCTGTTTCTAACCAACTCACATGACGTTGTGATACTGACGCGGTCAACGCCAGATCTAACTGGGAAACCTTTTTGAGACTCCGCCATCGCTTAAGTTCACTGCCAAAATTCATTTTAGTCATTGCCTCGGAGCTTGATTAAAGCCAATGTAACTGGGTTCGGTCTGAATTCAATAACCTCTCGGGTAATTGAATCTGTGTCGCTATCTTACTAGTTTTACCCATCTACACACGGAGTGATGACATGAAACCTGAGAAAATCATTAGCTTAGTTTTGTTGCTGATCCTGACGCCGGTCACCTTGTATGCCCTGGCGAAGGTGGGATATTGGGGCATCCTGCAATATCATCTACCGAGCCCCGCCGGTTGGCAGGTCATGACTGACTTGGTGGTGGCGCTACTGTTGGTTTGTGCTTGGATGATTCGTGATGCCAAGCTGCACGGCCGAAACGTAATCCCTTTTATCCTATTAACGCTTGTGGCGGGATCATTTGGACCGCTTGTTTATTTGTTGACAAGACCAAGTGTATCCAACATCCCTGCGGATACACTTGGCAGTACTTAGGGTTAATTTGATTTTCGAACCTGAATGTCGCCGTTTAGGGTCTTTAGCTTCACGACACCTCCGCCACCATTGACGTTGGCAACAATGACATTCTCAACGCGCACTTCAAATGTACTTTGACCTTGATTCCGCTGGACAACAGGGCTGCTCGGTTCGACCTCCACTTCAAAATCCGAGTAAATCTCACCGCGAGCGGTGTCAATCCGAAGTTGTGCTTTTGCTCTGTCTGGTAGCGCAATGGACAGATCGCCATTCACAGACGTCAATGACATCGTATCGTCGGCTGCAAATGCTTGGAAATCCAAGTTAATGTCTTCATTCACCGACTCGGCGATAACAGACCCCGATAAGTTTGTGCCGGTTATAGGGCCATTGACGTTAGCTAGTTGTAGATTTCCGTTGACATTGTCGACAACGATGACGCCGTCATTTGTAGTAGATAACTCAAGATTGGCTTCCTGAGGTATTCTCGCCACGATCTTCACCCGCGTCGGACCCCAATCAGTGTCCACAGAGATGTGGTTGTCATGCTCTTCTATATCCAGGGCATAACTTCCCCCAGCGACAACCTTGGTGCCCGAGGGTGTTATGATTTTCTTGCCACCCTTGGTCACCGATACGTTAAATTCAGCATCCTTTCTTTCCTCACCAATGACTTCAATATGTGCCGATAGTATCGATATGTCCAAAGTAATGGGTTCATTGGGTCGAGATATCGGGACGATAATCTGTTGCGGGTCAGCTTGAGCAAAACCCATTTCCATGGATAAGAGCAAAAACAACACTGTGATAAACACTTTATTCATCTTGGGCATTACTGGTTCTCCAAAATTCGGATATCGCCGTTCATTGATTTCACAGAAAACCGAGGGCCTCCCGAACCAATTCTGACTCCGGCGGGTTGTTCAATACGATATTTAAAACTGCCGACGTTTCCTCGTTGCTCCACCCGAGCGGGCAAAGATACAGGCGTCACTTCGACATCAGAAGTTAAGCGTCCGTTAAAAAGGTCAAACGCCAAGTCTAAGTTTGCGACCGCGGGAAACTTGAGAGTCACGTCTCCGTTGATGGTCTCAATATCACACGCGCTAATAGGGGCATTGGAAAACTGCACCCGGACCGGGCCATTGACGCTGTTGATTTCCTCGCAAGTGGCGACTCCGTTAAGCATCACTGAACCGTTTACGTTTCGTGCACTGACGGTGCCTACAACATCTTGCACTTGGATGTGGCCATCATTGACGGTAGACAAACTTAGGCTGGTATTGGCGGGAACCTCAACAACAAATGAAACACTCTCTCCATCCGCCGTAGTCTCCAGCTTCAAGACTTTAAGTGACTTATCAAACCGGGCTTGACTGGGCGCCGAACGAAGCTCATCAATACTCACCCTAATTTGCTGACCGTCGCCCTTCTTGACCTGTATTCCACCCCAGATATTTGAGATAGACAGCTGTGGATTTGATGTTGTTACTTCATAGGTTTCTGACCAGCTACGCCTTTCTTCAATGACCTCAGCAGCACACGGCTGTGCCAGTGAGTTGAAGGCTATGGTTGCGGCCAGAACCGCATCTATTCGAGTCGTCATACCGGGTTCCTCCGTACCGATTCTTGTACATGCCTGGTTAAGTCTTGGTGAAGCGCCCCTTGCTCCATGAGATCCAGCAATTCTTCTACCTGTTCGACGCTGCCAAACCGAAGAACCAAATCCACAAGAGACAGTTGAACCAAAGGTGAATCTGTACTTCGCAAAGCTCGCATCAGCTCGAAGCCAATAGCTGGGTCGGTCACCAACGGTCCGAGGGCATCGATTGCCGCTGACCGCACACCCGAAACGTTGTCCTCAGTGGCGCGAGTCAAAAGGGCAGTGGCAATTTGTGCATCCTGTTCGACAAATTCCACCGCGTTCAAAACACCCTGTAACCTCTTACTGGGCACGTCACTTTCAAGCCGATCCAATACCAAGCTGCGATTGAGTGTGGATACCCGCTGCTCCAAGGACGCGATTCGGTCATCATCTACGATGACTGATTGTTCAACCGCGCGACCTATCGTGAGACCGAGTAAGATGCAGGCAGCGGCTGTTACCCAACCGGTGTTGTTGTTGAATCCAAACCAAGATCTTGCGCGTTGAATAAAGGGCGCTGGTGTTTGTTCCAATTTGCGATAAAACGCTCGTCGCAGTCCTTCGCTGGGCTCTTCTTGTGGTAGAACCTGCAATTCGCCCCACAGGGTATTCTCCAGAGCTTCGTCGGACTCATAGGGCACACCGGGTACCCGTGAATGTGATTTGTCCTTCCTATCCATCAGATTTCTCCAAAGGCACTAGCTAACTGTTTCATTGCGCGATGCATACGTACCCTCGCCGTTCCAGGGCTGCAACCCAAAGCCACGGCCAGTTCCTCGTAACCATCAAACTCAAACCTGCCCAGCCAAATGACCTCACGCACTTTTTCCGGGAGGGAAGCGAGCGCTTTGGAAACACGTCCCAATTCCTGGGAGCCCGAAACCAAGTCTTCAGATGAAGGACTGGCCTGGTCCAGCAATCCCGGGGGCTGGGCGCGTCGCTGGGCGCTTTTTAAATGATCGAATGTGACGTTTCGTGCAATGTTGAATAGCCAGGCCTTGAAACTACCGTCACCCCGATAAGACTTGGCTTTTTTCATCACCTTTAAGAAAACTTCTTGCACAACGTCCTCGCTCATGGGTGGTTGTTTAGTAATTTGCAAACAGTAGCGGTAGACACCTTTGTGGTGGCGTTCGAACAGTGTCCCAACACAGGAGGCATCCCCTTGCGCCACCCACTGGATCAGTTGTTCATCCGACACTGCGTGCATAGTTGCTTGTTCTCGCTTTTGGATAAAAGACGACTGGAATGCAGAAACGTTACGAGCTTTATTTATTTTTTTAAAAAGCTATTATTTTCAGAGAGTTAGATGGGGCTATTTTACCATTTGGAGGTGCTGGACATGCCCCCGTCTATAACCAGATTGGCACCTGTGACCCAGGCAGCGGCGGGGCTCAGTAAGAACAACACAGCATTTGCGATATCTGAGGGTTCTCCCAAACGGGTCAATGGTGCTTTGTCCTTCCATTTCTGCACCCCCTCTGGCCATTGCTCGTCTATTCCAGGTCGGGCGATTAACCCTGGAGACACACAGTTAACACGTATATTGTTCCCGCCAAATTCCATCGCCAGTCCTCGACTGAACATCAAGACTCCAGCCTTGCTGGCCGAGTAGTGGGTATGCCCCCACGCCGGATCGGTCCCTTCAATGGAAGCAATGTTGACGATTGACCCCGCTTTCCCTACATCAAGTAGTCGACTGATCACAGCTTGCGTTACCAACATTACGCTGTCCAGATTAGCCTTGGTTACTTGTTGCCAATCCTCATAGCTCATACTTGAAAAGCTGTGAACGGGATAGTTACCTGCATTGTTGACGAGGCTAGTTACTACAGTCTCATGCTCATCGAGGTCTGCGAACATACTTGCGACGGATTGGGGGTTGGATAGGTCTGCCCGCGCTAGAACGCACTGACGCCCAGCCGCGAGTACGAGATCTCGAGTCTGTTCCGCTCCTGTTTGATTTTGGTGATAGTGAACGACGATGTTCGCACCCGCTACCGCCAATTGATTAGCAATCGCTCGCCCGATATTACCGCTGGCCCCCGTCACCAACGCGGTGTGACCTTCAAGACCTAAACTGGCGTTGCTCACAACGCACTCCCTCGTAGACTATTCCAACCAAGTCTACTGCAAAATTCACAAACTGACCCACCACGCTGTTGATAAAAGTTGTTCTATACTGGGAGAACACGTTCAAAAATAGAGGTTTATACGGACATGAACCGAACTTGCCCCGGCTGCCGAGGGAACGGCAACCACGTGGTGCGATACGGGCACTATTATCGACGCTCTGACGCCCGCTACATTCAACGCTTTCGTTGCAATCTTTGCCAGCTACATTTCTCTAGCGCCACCTTCTCAGAGTGCTATCGCCAAAAGAAACGACGCCTCAATCATCGCATCCTATTGCTACTCAGTAGCGCCGTCTCCATGAGACGCATTGCCCTGCTGTTGGGTATCTCAAAGAACACCGTGGCCCGTAAACTGGAGTTCCTGGCAGACCAAGCCAGGGAAAGACAAAGGCGACTGTTAGACAAAGTAAGGCACACTAACGGTGTGTTCACCCAGATACAGTTCGATGACCTTGAAACCTTCGAGCACACCAAATGCAAGCCCCTCACCGTGACCGTGGTGGTTGAACCAAAGCAGCGTCTGTTCATCGACTTTGCCGTGGCTCCCATTGCCGCCAAGGGCCCATTGGCCGCAATTTCTAGGGAAAAATATGGTAAAC
>JBCCFQ010000080.1:0-9562 GCA_039029655.1 Pseudomonadota bacterium
ACAAACATCAGTACGATTCGACCGTTTTCCCGCACATGGGCGATCGTCTCAGCACCACTGCCAACATAGTCTTCATAAACCACTGTATGGCCATCTAAGACCCTAAGACAGTCGCCTCCTTTTGGAGAGCAATTGACGTGACCTGTGCTCGATAACGGAGCGGATGCTACAAAAAACACTTTTTGTTGCTTAATCCATTCCTGCAAACGGCTATCGATACTCTCGTACATCTTTCCCATAACCACCTCACCGATAAGCATCTTTGCGAATGACACGACGAACCAGACCGGGCCATACCCTAAAAAGAGGCCAACCCCATCGACTGACGCCCTTACCAATCGCCACCTCAGGTTTACCCTTAGCAATAGCCTGCAACATCTGCTCTGCACAACTTTGAGCACTGATGCCATTGGCGTTAGTTTTATCCATGACACCATCTGGCTCACCCTGCCCATTAAACGCATTAATGGACACCCGTGTATTGACATACCCAGGACAGAGCACCGTAACCTGTATGCCTTTGGACCACAGTTCTGCTCTTAGGCATTCCATAAAACCGACAACCGCAAACTTACTTCCCGAGTAACCAGTTCTTAGCTGCGAACCTATTCGACCCGCCACACTACTGACACTGGCGACACAGCCCTGGCCTCGCTGGATCATGCTGGGCAACAACGCCTTGGTCATGGCCACGGTTCCCAGGTAGTTGATGAGCATTAGGCGGTGATCCACTTCGAGGATGGTGTCGGCAGCCAACGACCGTTGCGCAACGCCGCCGTTGTTGATCAAAACGTCGACCTGGGTGCCGTCGGTCAAGACGTCATTCACCACACTCGCCAATTCAAAGGGCTTTTCCAAATCCAGGGGGACCACACGATGTCGATCAGGAGCTGTAAGCTTTTGTTTCAAACCTGCCAAAACGTCGGCTCTTCTCGACGACAAGATGATACGGGCTCCTTGGCGATCTAGCTCATAGGCCAACGCTTCGCCGATGCCAGAACTAGCCCCGGTCAGCCAAACAACTTTGTTTTTGAAATATGACATGTATGCCTCGACAAATTTTCAAGTGAATACTACCAAAGCAACGGGAATCAGTGCTGGGAAATTGTTTATACTTAATTTGTTAAAGAGCAACTAGGCCTGTGCAATGAGCAATACCCGGATCATCTCTTGTGAAGTTCATGACCAACTGGAGGTGGCTTGTTTGTATCGCATCGAGATTGAGATCCATCTCGAAGATGGCTCCAGTGTGGCGGGTACGCCCATCACTACGGAAACTCGCGGGGATAAGTCTGAGTGGCTATCGCTAAAAAGCCTCGACGGCACAGATTGGATACCCTTGGGTCGAATAGAAAAATTTGCGGCGCTAACAAAGAACCGTTTTTTCGACCAAGTCCAGGTCAAGACCGCTTGAGATGGTCCAATCCGACACCATATACATTGGCGATACACTCGACGCCCGTCTTAGCTTTCGCAATACATAAGAGCCGAACGTACTCCTCACCCTCAAATGCGTCGATACTTGCCCAAGCATAAGGTAAGTCGGGTGAGGTAAGCAGCAAACCAGGAACTTCACGCTCACTGTGACTGATCACAACGCCAGGATCCCCTTGGCCTCCACCAAAACCTTGGGTATGAAGTATTGCGTTGATGGTAGCTTTCTCCCAACGACCCGATACGTCTGCCAGGACATGGGCGTTTTTTTCGTTGGGTTTTAGGGTGCCGTAGACAAATAGCCTTTCCGAAACAGAATACATCTGCTCAAAAATAGCCTCCAACTGGGAACCATAGTCCCCTTGCCAGCGTTTTTCGTTTATCTCTCGCAGCTTATCTTGGTGATTCAAAGTGCGGTTACAGTTGCCAGTGCCTACTCCATAGTACGGTACCAAACCGCAGAAACCAACATCGGTACAATTGGCCAGAGATTCGGTACTGTGTCCGGCAAACCCAAAAGGGTTTCCACCAGTAACCAACCACAAGGAACAAAAAACAAGACAGCCAAAAACAGATCGCGAACGCTAAATGCTTTATCCACGGACCACCTCCTTGGGCTTGGCGTAGCTAGAGTATACAGCGCAAACCATTCCGATTGGCCGCCACTAGTATTTCTACGTACACATGAAGACCACTTAGACCAACAGGTGCTCGGACATTTATACCCAGACATCGTTTTTAGCAGTTCGTTGGCCACCTGCGTCACCGGTATTCTTGACACCCTTGGGCTCTACTAAAAGCATACTGACTTCTGTTTGTGCAAAAGGTTTGTGCTCAACACCCTTGGGTACTACGTACATCTCCCCCGGATTCACCATCACTTGCCCATCTCTAAGGTCTATTCGCAAACAACCCTCTAAGACAATGAAGGCTTCGTCCGTGTCGTCGTGTTTATGCCAGACAAAATCTCCAAGTATCTTCACGATCTTAAATTGATAGTCGTTCAACTCGGTTAGCACACGGGGTTGCCAATGGTCGTTTATCAGTCTTAACTTTTCGTCAAAATTGATTGCACTTAAAGACATACAAGTCTCCCCTATTATCATTTATCCAGTGCCCTACCTGAACGTCCCTGAAGGTACGCTGAATAAGATTGGACCCGTAAAATTTAGCGTTTTTCGATGAACCATTTCCACATGGCTGGGTTCTAAGTCAGTAAGACGTTCGCAAAAGTAAGCAGTTTATCGTCAACGCTTTGTCGACTAAAGCGTTTAGAAATATCGGAGGCGAAGAATATGAAAAGTTTGTTATTCACAATGCTCATTGCCGGTTTAGGGTTGTCCCAAGCCAGCTTTGCAAAGTCTGACGTTGCCAGCGTCAATGAGAAGCCTGAGATCTATTCGCTGGGCGTACCAGTGGATCGTATTTGGGTGCCCAGAATCAATGGCTTTAAAGCCGTTGGACCAAAACAGGTCGTAGTTTATACCTCACCGTCGAAGTCTTACTTGATCACATTGCGTTCAAGGGCCAATGGCCTTCGCTTCTCACAAGCCATCGGTGTGACCTCGACAGGACGCTCAATCTACGCAAAGTTCGACTCTGTGGTTGTAGATGGTTTTCGTTACCCTATCGAAAGTATCGCCGCCATCGACAAAGCAACAGCAAAGTCCTTGAGTTGGAAAAAGCGTAAGAAAGTCTAACCCCAAGCAAGCAGCAGCACTCTTAGGGGGCGGTTAACGCCCCCTTTTTTTTGCTTGGCGACAAACGGCGGATTTTTGGGTACCAACGGTATACCAGACGACAAACGGTCAGATTTCAGGTACGGGTGACGGGCTTGCCCAACCATACTTGATTATCATTTGGCTGTAGAAAACGCAGGATTTAGGAGACTCGATATGACTGGTAGATACAACCCACTGAATAGTCGTGGCTCTGGCTCCGGTCGGAGATTTCGTGAACAAGAACATTCAGATGTGCCAACACATCTGCCAACCATACGATTTACCGGCAAACTCACCATCAGTGATGAGTTCCCTCGACTCGGAAACGACCCCTATAACCATGTCGGCACACACCTGAGAGACAAGGACTCAAAGCAGTAGACCGGTTAAGGTGCCGGTCACTTGCATCTTTTGCATTGTCCGGCTGGACGAACGGGCCGGCGTAGTCGCCCATTCGCGACTACCTTCCGGCAGTACCTTTTGAAAGGATGATCTGTGGTCTTTGGGTACCGTCGCGGGCGCCCGGTGGGTGGCTTGGTGTTTATCTGGCCAGATACAACCCGCCAACAGTGTAAAAGATGCAAGTGATGGGCACCTAATGTACGCTTGTCCAAAACAAGTGGGCAGGTGTTATGTACGACCTTAAGAATTTTTTTATCAATGGCGAGTGGGTAGAACCTGCAGAGTCCAAGCTCCTGGACGTCATCAATCCGGCGACAGAAGAAGTCTGCGCCCAAATATCATTGGGCGGACACAAAGATGTGGACAAGGCAGTAGCGGCGGCGCGCGCGGCGTTTCCTTCCTTTAGTCAGACTACTCGTGAGCAACGCATCGCCTGTTTGGAAAGCATCATTGATCACTTCAAGAAACGCTATGATGAAATCGCCAACGCCATCACCATGGAAATGGGAGCTCCAACCAAGCTCGCCACCACGGCTCAAGCAGGCTCGGGGATCTCACATTTAGTAGCGACTCTAAAAGCACTTAAGGACTACGACTTCGAAGAAGACCTGGGAGGCACACGGGTGGTCAAGGAGGCCATTGGTGTCTGTGGTTTCATCACCCCTTGGAATTGGCCCATCAATCAAATCGCATGCAAAGTCGCCCCTGCCATCGCAGCAGGCTGCACCATGGTGCTCAAGCCCAGCGAAGTCGCCCCACTCAGCGCCCACGTGTTTGCACGTGCTGTGGCTGATTCTGATTTACCGCCCGGGGTTTTCAACCTTGTGGACGGAGACGGACCAGGGGTAGGTGCCTACCTTTCCAGTCACCCGGACGTGGACATGATGTCCTTTACCGGTTCAACTCGAGCCGGAATACTTGTGGCGAAAGCAGCAGCGGACACTGTAAAGCGGGTAGCCCAAGAATTGGGTGGGAAATCACCCAACATTATTTTAGAAGATGCAGATTTAGCCAAAGCCGTTACTTCTGGGGTTTTCAGCTGCATGTCCAATACGGGACAGTCCTGTAACGCGCCATCACGAATGCTGATTCACGAGGATCAGTACGAAGAAGCCATCGAGTTTGCTCGAGCTGCCGCGGAAAAAATTCGACCAGGCGACCCCACGGATCCCTCTACTCGGATGGGTCCTGTGGTCAGTGAAATCCAGTACGACAAAATCCAAACCCTCATTCAGAGAGGTATTGATGAGGGTGCCACTGTGGTCATTGGCGGTACCGGCAGGCCGGAGGGTTTGGAGAACGGTTATTTTGTGAGGCCCACTATATTCGCCCATGCCAACAATGAGATGACCATTGCCAAAGAGGAAATTTTTGGCCCCGTGCTCACCATGATTCCCTATCAAACTGAAGAACAAGCAATCGCAATTGCCAACGACACGCCTTATGGATTGTCCAGCTATTTGTCCAGTGGAGATCAAGATCGAGCTCGACGAGTGGCTGCCCGCCTAAGGACAGGTATGGTGCACTTGAACGGCAGCCCTACTGATGAGAAAGCACCGTTTGGTGGCTACAAACAATCCGGAAATGGCAGGGAATGGGGCGCCTATGGGATGGAAGAGTTCTTAGAGGTTAAGGCAATAATGGGGTTTGAGGGATAAATTAGCCCGGTTAGCGATCAGCCAGTCGACGCATGTTATCCATATCCTCTCGAATTCGGCTCCTTAGGCTTTGATAACCGTCTTGCCTGCGCACAGCTTCAAAGAGAGGGTCAATATCCAGCATCCATAATCGGGTGCGGTAACCAGCATCCACTGCCTCCTCTAGCGCTGATAGCGCTCTAGAATGGTCGTCTCGGATCGCTGCCAAGCGTGCGTCGGCTAAGCCATAACCGGTGTAACCCATACGTGGATGGGTGTTTATGTACTCCTCCGCCTTGGTCTCCAGCAACAGCGCTGACTGTAAATCTCCTTCTAATCGCAGCATATAGGCCAACTCCATGGCGCCATCCTTACCTGTCACGGTGAGGGGGTTGTCACTCAGCAGCAGGTGATCATAAGCGTCCCGGATGCGCCGTAACGCCTCGGACTCCAATCCCCTTCTTTGATCCAATATGCGCAAAACCTCCAACGCCCCCGCATGCCGCGGAAAAATTCTCAGAATAACCAGGGCGGATTCCCGAGCCTGATCTTCTTCATCGAGGTACAGGCTGATGTACATACTCGCAAGACTGGTGAAATGATTTTCGTCCACCGATACTTCCGCCGCTACGGATAACCATTGTCTTGCACTTTCTAGATCATGTAGGTCTAAATAGTTTTGTGACAACACCGTGGTGTAAGACGGATTCTCATCGTCTAACTCTATCGCCCGCTTTAGCCAGATCACCGACTCATCCATTCGGCCGTAACCCGATCGATAAGTTGCCGCAAGATTTTCATAGGCTCCTGGAAAATTCGGATCGATTTCCATTACCCTGAGATACTGATCAATGGCCTCCTCAAACCGACCGGCCGCATTTAACCCATCCGCCAGGTTCTTGTTGATAATGGGAGAAATAGGATCTAGCTCCTTGGCTTTTTGTAGCTGGACCAATCCCTCTTCCGCACGACCCATTTGAATAGACAACAAATACCCATACCACTGACGAGCCGTGGCGTAATTTGGACTGAGATCGATGGCCCGAACAAAGGCGTCTTCCGCGTCGTAGTAGTTCTCTCGCAGCCGATGCAACCCGCCGATTGAGGTGTAGGCTTCCCCCAGAGTTGGGTCCAACACGACGGCCTTTTGCAGCAGTGGTTGAGCAAGCTGCAGCATTTGTTCAGCGCTTAAACTGCTGCCGTATTCGTGGATCAAAGCGTAGGCGTCAGCCAAACCCACATAAGCCAGGGGATAGTTAGGGTCTAGCTCTATAGCTCGCTGAAAAAAACTGGCCGCCTCTCTTAGCGAAGCGACAGTACGATTTTGTAACCTAGCCCGACCCAATAGCATGGCATCGAAGGCCTCCACGCTGGAGGTTTGATACCGATCCTTGGGGCCTTGCGACCCAACGACACCGCGCAGTTGCCCCGCAATCGCCTGGGCAATGTCCGATTGAATATCTAAAATATCCTCACGTAAATAGTCTTCGCTCATGGACCAAATTTGCGCGCCATCCTGGGTGCGAATCAGCTGGGCTGTAATTCGAATGCGATCCTCCCCGGTGCGGATACTGCCGTCTACGATATGTGCCACATTGAGTTGTCGACCAATATTACGGGCGTCTTCGTCGCTTCTAAAAACAAAGGATGACGTTCGAGAAACGACAATCAAACTATTGTCCCTGGCCAAAATGTTTAGAATTTCTTCGCTAACGCCATCACTTAAGTACACGTTGTCGGAATTGGCACTCATGTTTTCGAAAGGCAATACCGCCAACGCATTAGGCTTTGGCATGAATGGGTCCGGTGAGCTGGATTTTGGCCAGAAAGACCAGATGACTGCTGACACGATGAACACGGCAGCAAATCCAAAAATGGCCGGTACCTTGGATGTATCCTTTGGCGGGGTACCGTCATCGGTATCAGCTTCCTTATCCTCTGCGGTTATCGGCGCAATAAGCCGATAGCCCCCCTTGGCAATGGTCTCGATGTACTGTGGGTTGTGGTGATCATCACCCAAACTGGATCGCAACAGCGAAATGCTTCTCGACAGCACTTCGTCGGTGACCACGCGATTCGCCCAAACCTCTTCGATCAACTGATTGCGACTGACAACTTCTCCTGGATGACGAGCAAGATAAGCCAGCACGTCCATCACCTTGGGCTGGAGACGTTTTTCGCCTTCAGGACCTACGATAAGACGTTGATCGACAAGGACCTTCCATTGACCTACAGCGAAACGATTCACGAGTGTAATATTTTTAGATTTTTCATAGTGTTAATAACAATAATGTCCCAGACAATTAAGTACATTTCAAGAGATCAGAAAAGGATAAGCCATTCATCAGGATTTTAGGCGCACAAAAACGGCATTCTTACACCCGTGCAAGAGATGGATCGACGCCAAATGGATAAGGAAAGTGCAAAAACTCTCCCTTGCCCGTCCCCCGATGGCTGTTTGGAATCGGTACAGCTCAATAGACAGGAAGGCATGCCGCCAGGGATGGCTCCGCCCTCCTAACAGCTGGATATGAAATGACTCAGGCAGCCATCACCGTTCTCATCCCCTTACTGGGTGACGCCCGCCACCTAATCACCGCTGTCTGCTCCGCCGCCCAAAGGCAAGGCGTCAACGAAGTACTCATTTTGGACGACGGCTCATTGCCACACACCTTAAACGAATGCGTCAGACTCAGTCAGGCGTTTTCCAATGTAAAACTTTGCCGCTGCCCTAGGAACCGTCAGGAACTCTCCAGTTTGCTGAATTTTGGCATCAAACAGGCAAATGGCGAGTATGTGGCGTTTTTGATCCCTGATGGCTACTACCTACCGGGGCGATTCAACAAAAGTCTCGAAGTGCTGGGGCAGCAGCCAGAAGTTGATGGCATCTACGTGGACGTGGCCAGACGGTATCAGGGCCAGCCACAGATCCAGGATGAACTCACTTCACTACCCCCTAGTTCAGCGGGAAGTGATCTATTCGACGTCTTGGTAGGGAGTCACTTGGATAAAGTGGATATTAGTGGCTTGTTGCTGCGAAAGTCTGCTCTTATCAGAAGCGATTGCTTCATGGAAGGCATCCCGGAAGAAGGGGGCTTAAACGCGACGCTGATCCGGCTAAGCATACTGTGCAACCTTAGAAGTACTACCATTGGTCATGCACTCGCCGTTCGCTGTTTAACCCAAGCTAGGTCTCAGAACAGCACACCACTCATCTTCGCCCGACTCATCTATTGGTCGGAACAGCAAAAGATTGCATCGTATTACCGTTCTCGACTCTTAGCGGGTTACCTACATGCATTCCCTAAATCCAACAAAGGACGTCAAACTCAGGTGGCTTTTCTGGCCAACTTGCTCCGCGCTGCTGCGCGCTGGCCTTCTGTAATGAGATTGAAAGTATTTTGGCGTTGTTTTGGACAAACAACAAAGGCGGTGGTGGGCTCTTTGCGACCCGCTTCAGAGCATTAACGGTTGAGCGCGGTCATCCCTGCACCGCGCCCCTGCAAAGCTTAGGACTCCCACCGCAATTGGCCCCATGAACGACTCCGAGTTCGATAACGATTCCGCTGACCATAATAGTGCTGGTCTTTGTAGTTTCTATGGGCGTAGCGCTGCTTGGATAACACCCGGCTAACACGATTGAGTGCTTTCCCCGTCTTATAGAGTCGCCTATCGAGATATCCGTGTTGTCGATGACCTAACTTGTAATTCAAGCGGTCGAAACGTCTCAACAAACGCTCATAACCCCGATTCAGTTCCCGATGGGATGCGCCATACACCACCAATTCACAAAATCGGCTGGCGGCCCTTGAAAAAGACTTTGCATCATCGGTGATTCGACTATATCCAAACTGGTCATAGGCACTCTTGTACAAATAACTCGCTGATCGATCCAGACGCTTAGCCGCGTCCACAAGATCACCCTGGTATCCGTATCCAGCACTCGCGATGCCTGGCAACCAGGCCAGCAATGGCAGTAAAAGTATTAATCTTCGCATCACATATCTCCGTTAGCTTCGATTTCAATCTCAGCTTAGTGATGCGGCAGTTAACCCCCACTGAACCCAGGGTGAACCTCAGCTGAAGGCTTAAGTCATTGCCATTTTTTTTCGGTGACGATACAAACCCAGCGCCTGCAGGTCAGCAAACAATAAAACAACCAAGGCCACACCCAGCACCAGGCTAAGCCCCGCAATTGTGAATTGACCGGAAAACTGAGCACTTAGGATCAGGCTCATAACAACCCAGACCAAATCTCCCACAATTACGGGAACGACCAACCATGGACTAAACGCTTCCTTACTGACTAAGAAAATCAAATACCCAGAGAAGGCTACTAACACACCACCCATCTCAAAAATCTGTGCT
>JBCCFQ010000081.1:0-9534 GCA_039029655.1 Pseudomonadota bacterium
CCATGGCGGGTGCTGCGTTTTCGGATGCTTGTGGTATCGCCACTGATACCGTTACTCACCCGGTTATTCATCACAGACTGACACCGGCTTCAGACTAAGGCTCCTTGTTTTATCTGGTAGCAAAAAGAACCTCTTTGCGGTGGGGTGGGACAGTAGGCTGTTACTGTAGTGTTCCGCCAGAAATTTTTTCGCGTCGAACAGATCCGAGTTGTCTTGTCGAAACGCCTGCCAATTATTCGCTGTTTTGGAATTTACTCGGGTGTTAAGAGTATGCATAAAAAATTGGGTAATCGTTTCATGGTAGAGGGTGTGAGCCCCGTGGTGTTGGGCAAACGTCTTAATCAGCTTGGTAAACTCTGGAATGGCGTCCAACAACCCCCGAGTACTAATTAGATGCAACGCAACTCGAATATGATTCTCATGATTAAACTCACCGGGTGCGAGTTCGCAGCTGGCGAGTCTTTTGTGTAACTCAACTGATATCGCATCCGACCTCATTGACTAGTCCTTAATCTCTACCAGCTTGTGGCTGTCTTGTGCAGAAAGTTTAAGTTCGTATAAGTCTTTTAAGGCCTGAATTTTTTCCAAGGTTGGTTTGGAAAAGGGCATCTTGCCGTCAAAGTTGTGCAAGACCATCCCCTCAATGAGGTCTCCCAAGGTCATGTCTAGATACTCGGCAAGTCCCTTTAGGACTTTCAGTAACTGCTTTTCAACGCGAATACCCGTTTGAACTCGACGTACTTGTTTGGGAGGCATTGGCCGACCCTCGGTGGGAAAAAGACGACGGGCATTCTAGCTTTAACGAGTACTAATGTAAATAAGTACATATATAACAAAATAAAAACAGACAGTTACGCCGGCCAGAATTTCCATTGACTTCTATTGGGACCCTAATTAGAGTGCTCGCTCGCTATCGGCCCAGGTGGCGGAATTGGTAGACGCGCTAGCTTCAGGTGCTAGTGACCGTAAGGTCGTGGAGGTTCAAGTCCTCTCCTGGGCACCAGTCCAGCGAAGTTTAGGTTTCTCAACGTTCTTGAATGTGCTCTCGACGCTCTAGAAGACGTCCCCAAGATCTATTAAAAGGGTGAATACTCTGTGTGGTGCCGCCAGCGTCTATGACGGGTCGGTTTTCGTTGTGCCATTGAAAAATCCCACCCTCCAAATTGACCACGTCGAAAGGTATAGGGTCGTCCATGTCCAGAAGCGCCTGAGCGAGCTTGCTTGAGCGTTCGCCCACGGAGCAATAAAAGACCACTGTCTTACCTTCAAGCTCGCCGCCAAAGCTCTTTAGGAAACTCTGTGGGCTGATGCTGGGTGAAACACGAGTCGCCGAGGCCAGGTGACTGATCTTAAATTCAGCTTGATTTCTTACATCAAACAACACCACCGATTTCTCCGAAAGCCCAACCAGGGCACCTGTCGAGATATGCTCCACGTCAGGGTAACGTTCTAGCAATACGTGGTGATAACTGGCCAACGCTTGGTTGGCAGGGGAGTTCTCTTCCGCGAGCGTCGCCTGGACGCTGCCAAGGGTAAAAAAGGTCGCCACCAATGTCAGTAAAGGTCGCTGCGTCATGATCTGTGTCCTTCGCCGTTGTCGTGTTTCGAATAGGACCTGTGGGACTGTGTACGGAATGGAAGCACCAAGCTCCAAACAAGCTGCGAGGGCCTGGGGTTTTGGTATTCAGTGAGCCCAATGGTCATGTCATCGTGGCCGTGGCGTGGCTGTGCCACATAGGTCTTGAATAGCCGGTCCCAGATAGACAGTGAAAAACCATAGTTGCTGTTTGTTTCCGTTGGCACCGCCGAATGATGAACTCGATGCATGTCCGGTGTGACTAGGAATGATCTCAACAGATGGTCGAGTCTCAGAGGTAGACGGACGTTGGAATGATTGAATAACGCGCAAGCGTTCAATAGCACCTCAAAAAGAAACACGGCGGCGACGGCAGGGCCCAGCAAGAGGACGCAGACGACTTTGTAAAACATGGACAGAACAATTTCTACGGGATGGAACCGTACACCGGTGGTGACATCAATGTCTCGATCAGCGTGATGCACTTGATGCAAGCGCCATAGCAATGGGATTTTGTGAGAGGCGACATGTTGCACATAGATCAAAAAATCCAGTGCAATGACCGCGAAAGCGATCTCAACCCAACTGGGTAAAGACACCAGATTGAACAGCCCCCATCCCTTCTCCGCTGCGATAGCCGCCATGCCCATAGCGACTATGGGAACTAACAAACGCAGCGCCATGGTATCGATGACGATGAGGGCAAGATTGGTGCTCCACCGACTGCGGCGTCGTTGAGTACGCCCACGGCGGGGGAACAGCGTCTCTAAGAGGGCCATAAGCAACAGCACACCCGCAAAAAAGGTCAGTCGTATGATGTTTTCATGTTCGGCCAGAAAATCCATGGATACTGCGTTGACTCTTCGAAATGAACCGTTGCTTAAGAGAAAGACCCTGTGAGTGGTTAAAAAATCACAAAGGACAACACCTAATTCTATTCGGGGTGTCTGTCCCGAACCAGAGCTAAGGGCTACGGCTCGATTTGACATAAGTAGCTAAGGGTAGGCGGGTTCAAAAACCTATGGTTGAATATTCCAAAACCTCACAGACTTGGGAGCGTGAGGTGGACAAAAAGAACAACCAGTTCAAAGGACTGTCATGGAATCAAACGTGCTGCGTTCCACGCGATCCGGTGTGCTTGTCGACTATATTCGCATCGCTCGATTTGACCACTGGTTTAAAAACTTATTCGTACTTCCGGGTACTGCCCTCGCGGTAGTCCTGGGCAATGTGCCTGTGGCCAGTGTTCTGTGGCCAACGGTATTGGCCTTGCTTGCCACGGGATTCATCGCCTCTGCAAATTACACCATCAACGAGTGGTTAGACGCTGAATCCGACGCCAAACATCCCCTAAAAAAGAACCGCCCGGGTGCTTGTGGTCGGTTGAAGACACACTGGGTTTTGCTTCAGTACGGCTCATTCGCAGCCCTTGGGTTGTCTATTTCTTTGCTATTGACCCGACCGTTTATGGTTGTCGCCGCGTCCCTGTTGGTCATGGGTTTGCTATACAACGTTCGACCCTTTAGGACCAAAGACAAAGCGATTCTCGATGTGGTTTCAGAGTCGGTGAATAATCCCATAAGATTGCTATTAGGATGGTCTGCCATCATCACCACTGCGGTTCCGCCGTCGAGTATATTGCTCGCCTATTGGGCAGGTGGTGCGTTCCTAATGAGTATTAAGCGCTACGCAGAGTATCGCCACATAGCGAACCCAAGTCTGGCCGCTCAATACCGAGATTCCTTCGCCTGGTACACGGAGCGGCGGCTGTTGTTGCTCTCGTTCTTCTGTGCACTGTGCTCCGCCTTTTTCTTAGGCATATTTTTGATCAAATACCGAATTGAGTTTTTGATCAGTTTCCCGTTTCTAGCGCTTTTGTTTGTGTGGTACTTCGCCATTGGCATGCGGCCAGATTCGACGGCCCAACGTCCGGAGCATCTATATAAGAACCGAGGCTTTACCGCGTATGTCACGTTTTTGGTGTGTTTGGTCGCCCTGCTGTTTTGGGTTGACCTGCCGTTCTTGTACGTGCTCATGGAGGAAGTGCAATTCTAGAACCAGGTACCCGGTGGTTCGGGACCACTGGATGGATTACTTTTCTTCTGGCCGTCGCTTGTAGTGTTCTGCATTGGCCTTTTCTGCCACTGGAAGGCATCGGCACAGCCGATACTGTCCGTATCGTAAACGACAGTGTCTGGGCGGCATGGCATGGTGCCTACACTCAAGTCGACTACACTCTTTATTCCAGTCCAATGTACAACGAGATGTTACGAGTCTTGTTTTACTATGGCTGGATCGATCTAGAGAATGCGCCCCGGTTTCTGTCTTACTTGACTCTGGCGGCCAGTGTCCTCGCCAGTGTTAGTGTCTTTGCTTTGTTGTGGCGATTCACCCAGTCCCTCCTGGCCTCAATAGTTGGGGTGCTTGTCCTTCAATTGATGCCAATCTTTTGGGTCAGTAGCGTGTTTCCTTTCCCGAGTATTGTCTCGTTGACGGTATTGCTGTGGGGCTTATTGATTTTTGACACTGCCGTGGCCGAGGGTTGGCGGCGATGGAGTGGTTTGCTATGTGTGGCGGCGGGTCTGTTGTTGGTGTTGTCGACTCTACTTAAGGTTGATGCGGTGTTGGCTGCCCCCATATTCTGTCTGCCTATCTGGCGTAGCCATCGCCCCACGTCAGTGAAAGTCTATTGGACTTTGGGTCTGGCTGTTTTTAGTGTCTTGGTTTTGTTCATATTCGATGTTTACGCCAGAGGCTTGACCACAGAGGCTGCGCCACTGACTGGTTTCGACAATCAATTTCCCATGGACCCGGCAAACCTTGTTAAGTACGCCACATTAGATCTGGCTGCTCGCGCCCTTGGCGGTGGTTTTCTGCCGCTTGGGGTTGTTGGGTTTCTTTGGATGATGCGTGGAGAAAAAACACTGATGTTTTGGTTGCTGGCGGCATCAGCACCCCTGTTTTTTTTCTGGGGTCTTCGGCCACCTAACGAGGCCCGGCATTGGCTGATCCCGGCCGTTTTTTTCCTATTCCTTCTTGTGCTACCACTCAAGAACGCAGGCTGGCGGCGCGGTGCGGCTGTCATATTGATCGTGGTCGCTGGAACTGTGAGTTACACATTTTTCCCAGCTACCGACAGCACTGCGTTTCCCTCCGGACGGCTGTTTAGCAGCTCAAAGCTCATTCGAACGGATGTCATAACCCAACACCAGCATGGCTGCGCCGTAGCCAACTCCGAATTAGAGTCCGTGGGAATCGTAGTACCCCGTTGGATAGTCCCTTATTACAAATACGAGATTCTTAAGGTCGCTCCGACCAAAGTGCAACGCCAGCAAAAACGCGGTTTCGCCCATTACCGGGTGGGTTCGAAAGAGTTCTATGTCTGGGACCGGCAAGTGCCGCCGGAGGTCAGTGATCTTCACGAGCTAGCCGGACGAGCTGATACTTTAGTGATGGATGAAGCTTGGGTGAGAAAAATCGGTCAAACACAACTACTGGACGTATCGGAGTATCGCATTCCCGACTCGTTTCCCCCAGCATCCTGCTAGAGTTAGCTCACCAATTCTGAGATCTTTTTTCGGGCATAACTGGCTTTTTGCGCCGTAATGATTACAATGCGCCCATTCGGCGAGGGAATCCCCGCACAGTCCGTGTGCTCATTAGGGGTCCAGCCGACTTCAACTATCACATCACAAAAAAAATACTATGAGAAAGAAAAGGGCATGGGAACTTAATGACCCACAAGCCAATAAAGAATCAAACAAATATGTAACCCCCGTACCGAGCCGCGTGTACCTATTGCAAGTCTTTGAGGACATCGGCGCCCCCATCAGTCTAAAGTCTCTTGGACGACATCTAGAGCTTTATGATCATTACGAACGACAAGGTCTTAAAGCCCGTCTTTCCGCCATGGTTAGAGATGGCCAGCTGATCCAAAACCGCAAAGGCGACTTTTGCTTAACGGAGAAAATACCGGTCATTATCGGAACCGTGCTGGCGAAACGAGATGGTTTTGGATTTCTTCTTCCGGAGGATGACTCACAAGACGTATATTTGAGTTCTTCTCAGATGCACAGCCTGATGGACGGTGATCGAATCGCCGTCAGGATTAGCGGTTACGACAAAGACGGTCGCGCAAAAGGGACCGTCGTGGAAATACTGGAACGAGCTCACTCGGAGGTCGTAGGTAGGCTTTTATACGAGAGTGGTACGTACTTTGTTGAAGCGGCTAACCGCAGGTTGGTCAATCAACCGGTACTAATCCCCAAGGGCGCCCGGCGAAAAGCAAAGACGGGACAGGTCGTTATTGCCGAAATCGTGGAGTATCCAGGACGCCACAGTCAGGCGACTGGTCGCGTTAGCCACATTCTTGGTGACTATGCAGCACCGGGTATGGAAATTGACATTGCCATCGCGGCCCATGACCTGCCCCATGAATGGCCCAAACGGGTGGTTAAGGCCGCTGAAGGCTTTGGCGGTCGCGTTGCTCCATCGGACAAGAAAAACAGATTGGATCTACGTCATCTGCCGTTGGTCACCATTGATGGTGAGGACGCTCGTGACTTTGACGACGCCGTTTATTGCGAACCACGCAAGGGTGGTGGGTGGCGTCTGCTAGTGGCTATTGCCGACGTGGCGCACTATGTGGACGTTGACAAGGCCTTGGATCGGGAAGCACGAAAAAGAGGCACGTCGGTCTATTTTGCGAGACGGGTGATACCCATGTTGCCGGAAGTGCTTTCTAATGGGCTTTGCTCACTGAATCCAAAAGTGGATCGTTTGTGTGTTGTTTGCGAAATGATCGTAACGCCAAAAGGCAAGGTCGAAACGTCACGTTTTCACAACGGTGTTATGCGATCTAAGGCAAGGCTTACCTACACTGAGGTGGCCGCCGGTTTTGAAGGACGAGTCAGCAAAAAGCTTGGTCCTCTCATGAAGCACTTGGAAAACCTAGAGGCGTGTTACCAAGGGTTTCTTACCGCTCGTAAGAGGCGTGGTGCCATCGAGTTCGAAATGCCGCAAACCTACATGGTGTTGGGAGAGGACCGTCGTGTCGAGCGTATCGAACGCTACGAGCGCAACGTGGCACATCGCATCATCGAGGAATGTATGATCGCGGCCAACGTTCAAGCGGCAAAGTTTTTGAAGAGTAAACGCATAGCGGCTCTGTATAGAATTCACGATGGCCCCGTTGATGACCGCCTAGACGAATTGCGAGGTTTCTTAAGTTCATTGGGGTTGCGGTTGTCTAGTTCTGGTCAACCCAAGCCGCGGGACTTTGCAAAACTATTACGAGAAACAAAAGGTAGAGCGGACTCCGCGCTTATCGAAACCGTCTTATTGCGGTCGCTGTCTCGAGCGGAGTATACACCCGGAAACATTGGCCATTTCGGACTGGCGCTTCCAGAATACGCTCATTTCACCTCGCCCATTCGCCGATACCCTGATCTATTGGTCCATCGTGCCATCAAACATCTCTTGGCGGGGGGAAAGCCCCGTGGCTTTCGCTACCAGAAGGGGGATATGGAGCGTTTGGGCGCCCACTGTTCCACCACCGAGCGCAGAGCCGATGACGCCACTCGTGATGCCACCGAATGGCTTAAGTGCGAGTTTATGCAAGACAAGGTTGGTCAAGAGTTTGATGCCATGATCACGGGTGTTACTAACTTCGGATTGTTTGTGCAATTGACTGACGTACAAATTGAGGGTCTAGTACACGTAAGCAGCTTAGATAACGATTACTACCACCACGAGCCAATGAAGCATGCCCTGGTGGGAGAGCGCACTGGCAAGGTTTTTTCACTGACCGACAAAATGAAAGTGCGACTCATCCGAGTAGACGTGGAGGAGCGCAAAATAGACTTCGAGCCTGTGGATGAAGGAAAAGGAAAAAAGCAAAAAACGCGAGAGAAGAAGCGCAAGAGACGAAGAAACCCTCGTGGTAGGTAAGTCAGGTCGACACAAACCGGCTAACACAGGATTAGTCTTTGGTCGCCGAAGTGTGGCTGCTTTTGTTTCACGTTTCCCGGATCGGGTGTTGAGTCTAGAAATCGTTGAGGCCCAAGCCATGCGGCACTCTGGGGGCATCGTCGAACAGGTTAAGGAGCACGGCATAGCGGTCCAGACTGTGCAGCCCAAGACCTTGGAGGCTTACGCTCAGGGTGCAAGTCACCAGGGTATTTGTGCGCGGATCAGGCCAGCCCAAGAACTCCCAGAGCAGGATCTGGAAGCCTACGTTCCAGACCACAAACCGTCGCTGATACTAGTTTTGGATCGGGTGCAAGATCCCCACAATCTCGGGGCTTGTTTGCGCACGGCGGAAGCTACCGGTGTGGATTTGGTTATTGCACCCCGCAATCAAGCGGTGGGTCTAACGCCAACCGTACGCAAAGTTGCCTCGGGCGCTGCGGAATTTGTGCCGTATCTGCGGGTTACAAACTTGTCGAGAACTCTAACTCGATTGAAAGAATTGAACGTCTGGTGCGTTGCTTTGAGTGGGGAGGCCGAAGAGAGCCTCTATGATGTGGATCTCACCGGGTCAGTGGCTTTAGTCCTGGGGTCTGAAGGTGCGGGTATCCGGGAATTAACCAAAAAAACCTGCGACCGGCTGGCAAGCTTACCCTTGATGGGAGAGGTAGGGAGTCTCAATGTTTCCGTGGCCACGGGAGTAGGGCTGTACGAAGTCCTGCGGCAACGCAGAGAAACTTGAGTTGCCTTTCTCCTATTACAGCAAGCTCAACAAAACCCAAAAAGCCATCTATCGGGCTTCGGATCGGGCTAAGGTCGTGTCTGTTCCAGATCGTCGACCGCTTCAGCCCTACCTCATGGATCTCAAAGTGGAGTTGGTCCATGGTAATCCGTTGGCCGTCACTGGTGCTGTGCGTGGGCTCTTAAATGAGTTAGTCGCCCAGTTTGAGGTGCCACCGGTCAAAGTAAGGGTGTTAGCCGCCCGGCCCCATGATGATTATGGTGAACTTCACGGCATGTACGAGCGCCCACTAAGCGGACGCGCCTGGCCCAGCATTTTTCTTTGGATGCGGACGGCTAAAAAGCAGCAAGTGGTTGCTTTTAAAACGTTTTTGAGAACGGTTTTGCATGAGTTTGGGCATCATCTTGATTATGAGCTTTTAGGTCTAGCGGACTCTTTCCACACAGAAGGGTTCTACCAACGAGAAAATGCCTTGTTTAGGCAAGTGATGGGCTATCCGGCTTCCAAATGACTCCTTGGCACTTACCCCTGGTGTGGGGTAACATGCGCGTCCCGCTTTGAGGCGGGATACAATTTGGAATTAACTCCTTGCTCCACTCCTTGTCGGAGGGGGCTAGATCCGAAAGGGGAAAAATAGTGAGACACTACGAAATTGTGTTTCTGGTCCACCCTGACCAGAGCGAGCAAGTACCGAGCATGATCGAGCGATATCGCAGCACGATCGAGAAAGATGGCGGCAAGATACACCGTCTTGAAGACTGGGGGCGGCGCCAGCTAGCGTACTCCATAGACAAGCTACACAAGGCTCACTACGTGATGATGAACGTAGAAATAGACGCAGCTGCTCTGGAAGAGCTGGAGACGGCTTTTCGCTACAACGACGCCGTTCTGCGGAATTTGATTATCAAGCGCAATGATGCCGTGACTGATGAGTCGCCGATCATGAAGCAGGAACGTGAGAGCAAGGAGCGCAAACAGCGCAACGATTCCTCTCGCGCACCCGCTACAGAGCCCCGTGCTACTGAAGATGACACCGCCAACAATTCTGGAGAGGCATAATCATGGCTAGGTATTTCCGTCGTAGAAAGTACTGCAAGTTTACTGCTGAAGGCATCAATGAGATCGACTACAAAGATCTTGAGATTCTGAAAGAGTTTATTTCAGAAACTGGCAAAATTGTGCCCAGTCGAATTACAGGTACAAAGGCACGTTACCAGCGGCAACTAGCAACCGCTGTTAAGCGCGCGCG
>JBCCFQ010000082.1:0-9462 GCA_039029655.1 Pseudomonadota bacterium
GCACTGCGTTTTAACACCGCAGGCAGCTTGAATACGGCCACGGGGTTTTTCGCTCTGGCCGATAACAAGGCGAATGGCAACACGGCCACTGGAGCCCGGGCAATGGAGAACAATTCCACCGGTGCTGCCAACACAGCTCTTGGTGCGGAAGCGCTGCGCTTCAATGACACAGGTGCAACAAACACAGCTGTTGGTTCTAACGCGTTGGTGAACAATGTTGTCGGCAGTAGCAATACTGCTGTTGGTTTCGGTGCGTTAAACGACAACTTGGGTAGCAATAACATCGCGATTGGTCGGTCCGCGGGTCGCGTGTTGGCCAATGATAGCGACAACATCATGATCGGAAACGAGGGTGTTACCGGTGATTCCGGAACCATTCGCTTAGGCGAGGCAGGGACTCACACAGCCACTTACGTTGCTGGTATCCAAAATACGGATCTGTCGGCAACCGGCACGCCTGTGGTGATTGATGCGAACGGGCAACTGGGTGTGGGTTCACCAAGTGGTGGTGGTTTGTCGGGTTTTAATCGGGTTACACAAAGCTGTAACTACGTTCTCGCACCCGATGGTACCGGTGTTGGAAACGCAACCAATTGTGATGCCGTGTGTCCTTCGGGGCAGACGGTTATTAGCGGTGGATACACTCATACACCTCAGTTTTCATTCTACGCAGACGAAGTGCTTGTTATTCAAAACTATGCATCTTCAGAAGGTGTGTGGCGTGTGAGAGTGGTGATCGCAAACACTACAGGGGGCAATCGGGCTGGTACCGTTGTCACCCAGGCAATGTGCGTGGACAACTAAGCTACAACGACGGTGGTCGGTGTCGGGCCGACCACCGTTAACCTCTAAGCACTCTTTGCTCTTCTCTGATAGTCTATTGATTCGTGAGTCAATGGAATTGAAGCATGAGTCACACATTTGTTCGGCGTTTGATACTCGCTTTTTTGCTTTCCTGTCTTACCGCCTGCGTCAATCTTGCCGGTTACGACCAGCGCGCCTACGAAAACGCCACCTCACTAAAGCCCCGAACCATCGCCATGGTGGAAAAATCCAAGATCGCGGGCAGTTTTGTAGCTAATGAAGCTGCTGTTGAGCGTCTGATGATTGATTTGGAAGCGGCTTTTGAATATGCCAACGGCATTGAGTACAACAATGAGGCGGCAAAAAACTGGCGGGATCTCATTGGTAACGAGGAAAGAATGGTGACCGCTTGGGCTGTGCGCTGGGATCGCCAAGGACAAGTCGGTCCGGCTCTGGCTAATGAACTTAAACTTCAGTTTGCCGAAGCCTTTGACATCATTATTTGTCTTGAGGCCAATAAGCGTCAGCTCAGCGCCTGTCCTAGTTTGGAGTAAGTCATGTCTAAGTTTGATGATTTTCTGAGAGAGATTACTCGCGGGGCGAATCTTTTGGCTAATCGGACCTTTAAGCGGGGTAGGGATGAGGCTAAAAAGATAATCAAGGGACACTTGGATAACTCTGAAGAGCGACTGAAGCGTTGGGCACGGCTTTTGGCTAACGGGGAGTTGTCTGAGGATGAGTTTAAGTTGTTGGTGAATAACCAGGTGACCCTTGGTCGTATGCGTTTGCGAACCATTCGGGTGATTGGTAAGAAGGCGGCACTGCAGTTTCGAGATAACTTGCGTTCTCTGATTTTGGATGCGGCGAAAGCAGCGTTTTTGTGAATCCTGTAGTGGAAAACATGCCGGTGTTGTATCGGCATCGGGGGAAGTGGGAAGGTACCTATCGATTTGTTGATACGAGCAACCAGTTGTTGGATCAGTATGATTTTCGCATTCACTGTGAGTTTCCAGATGAGCCTGAGGTTGCCTATCGGCAGACCAGTGAATACTTTTGGAATGATGGTAGGACGCAAGAATTGTGTTTTGAGGCGCAATACCAGGATGGACGTGTTGTTTGGGATAATGGGCGTATTGCTGGGAAGCTATGGGAGTTGGATGACGAGACGGTGTATCTGACCTTTGGGTTTCATGATGATCCGGATGTTCATGTGACGGAGATGATTCAGATCAGTCCTTGTGGGGAGCACCGGGGGCGGACTTGGCATTGGTTTCGTAGGGCTCGGCTTTTTCAGTTGACGTTGGTGGAGGAGCGGCGGTGTGAGGGGTGAGCGGACGTCAAAAAGGTTAGGTGCCGCTTCGCGGCAGAGTATTGACTGGATCCTGCCCTTCGGCAGGATGACGTAAAAGGGCTCGTTCGAGTTCCTCCAAGTGACGGACAAACGGTGCGGATGGCGCATAGTGTATGAAGGAGTTGCGACCCATGAAAAAACACCTCAAAAAGCAGATCGAGAAAATCTTGGATGAAGGACGGGGTGCTTCCCGTTCTGTGATTGTGCAGATGGCGCCAGCTCAGGCTGAGCATGAAGATGTCATGCGGGTGTCTAAACGGGTGGCGGAGCGTCGGGCGGTGGTGATGTCGGCGCGGGAGTTGTTGCCGCCACCGGCTAAGGTGTTGAATCGTCGAAAAACCAAGAAGGTTCGAAAAGAGCTCTTGGGGCTTAACAACAGTATGGCGTCGCAAATGGCGGCCACTTGTGATGGACGGTCCAAAGGGACGCTTAAGACGGAAGGCCAGTTGAGTCTGGCGCCTCTATTGGGCTCAGACACGTTTAAAGCTTGTGTTGCCGTTCAACGGAAGAAGAAATCCCGTCGGCGTTACCCGAAAGCCTTTTGGTCATCCTCGTCGGTTTCCATGACCATCACTAAAGATCTTCTTGCGGCACTACCCGATGATGTGCCGGATGTGGTTGGTGTGTTCGAGAATCGAAAAATACAGTTGCCTCCCGTGACTGAGGTTTCAGAGAGTGCGTTGCCCAACAATGTCAGAGACAACAAGACCAGCGCATGGGGTGTGCAAGCGGTTGGTGCTATGTCTGTTTGGGGTGCTTATGGTGCGGAGGGGCAGGGTACAAAAGTTGCAGTGCTTGATACTGGCGTAGATCCCAATCATAAAGATCTCGTGGGTCGTATGAATGCGTCTGACTTTGCCGAGTTCGATGCTAGTGGTAATCGGGTGACAGGTGCTAATGCTCGTGATACGGGTCAGCATGGTACTCATGTGGCGGGCACCGTGGCCGGCGGTGATGCCGATGGTCAGTACATCGGTGTCGCGCCACAGGCAAAAATTGCCGGGGGCATTGTATTGCCTGGCGGTGGTGGTACTGACGCTCAGATCTTAGGTGGCATTGAGTGGGCCATTGAACGGGGTGTGGATGTCATCAATTTGTCCCTCGGTGGCTTGAGTCTGAGCCCGGATGTTTTCGACACCTACACACAAGCGTTTTTGACTGCCAATCAATCAGGCATTCCTGTGGTGGTGGCCATTGGCAACGATGGTAGTCAAACTTCCGGCTCCCCAGGGAATGACATTTTGGCTTTCGCGGTTGGTGCTACGGACTCCTATGACAACACCGCGGGCTTCAGTGGTGGGCGCACTCAGATTATTCGTGAGTCTAATGTCATCCGGGATGATATTTTGCCTTTGGTTTACACCAAGCCCGATGTCTCGGCGCCCGGAGTTGCGGTGAAATCGGCGATTCCGGGGAATAAATATGCGACTTGGAATGGTACATCGATGGCGACGCCTCACGTCGCTGGGGCCATTGCGCTTTTGTTGAGTGCAACGAATTTGAAGGACCAACCAGCTTCCGAGCGTGCGTTTTTGATTCAGGACATATTGCTGGGCAGCACGGAAGAGTTGGGCGAGGCGGGTTTGGATGCTCGGTTTGGGTTTGGGCGGATTGATGTGTTGAAGGCGGTTGGGTATGCGTGGGAGTTGGGGTATGGGGGGTAGGTGCGTGATCCCGGTATCGTCCCTGCGCCCGTCATCCTGCCGAAGGGCAGGATCCAGTCCTTACTTTGCCGCGAAGCGGCTCCTTACAATGAATCGCTCCGCGATCATCTTTCTTACTGGATCCTGGCCTGCGCCAGGATGACGGTCTTTGAGGCCTGCGCCGGGATGACGGTGTAGCAAGATGACGCGGAGTGTCGTGCTTTTTCCCCTCCCAACGCCTATCTTTAGATAAACCAACAAAAAAAGCAGGTGTTGTTATGGCTAAACGTCCGGAACTTAAATTCGCCACCTTCAATATCTACAACCTGCAGCTTCCCGGGTTGCCCATGTATCACGGGAATACCTACACCCAGGCGGCCTATGACAAGAAGATTGCTTGGACCGGGAACGTTTTGAAGCGTATCGATGCCGACATCATTGGTTTCCAAGAGTTGTGGCATCCGGATGCATTGAAAGATGCCTTCGATGAAGCAGGTCTTTTGTCAGATTACACCCTGGTTTCCAAATTGGTGCCCAACAGCATAGCCACCGCCATGGCGGTGAAGAAGATTCACACCGTCAAATCCAAGACCTGGATTAAGGATTTTCCCAAAGAGCTGGTGCTCAAGAAACGCAAGTCGTCTGGTTCGTCCGGCGTGCCGGACTACAAAATGTCGGTTGCTATGGACTACTTCTCCCGTTCGGTGCTGAGGGTCAAGATCAAGCCCAAACAGGGGAGTAAGAATGCGCCGGAGATGACGGTGTATGTGGCGCACTTGAAGTCTAAGCTGCCCATGCGGCTGGACAAAGAAGAGAGCAAAAAGCCAACGGTGAAGGCACAGTCTGGAGCCATTGGTGCGGCGTTGTCTTCAATCAGGCGTATTGCGGAGGCTGCGGCACTTCGTGTCATGGTGAACAAGGAAACCAAAAACAACAATCGTCCTGTGGTGGTAATGGGGGATCTCAACGACACTGAGCACAGCGTCAGCAACACAATCATTACCGCTGATCCCAGTTATCGACTCCAAGCCTCCAGTACACGGGGGTCTAAGAGTGATGTAGGTTTGTACTCGTCTTCCTCTTTGCAAGAGTATCGTTCCTTAAGAGATGTCACCTACACACATCTATTCAATGGGCGCCATGAGATACTAGATCACATTTTGGTGTCGGAACAATTCTACGACTACTCCAAGCAACGACGTTGGTCGTTCAAGGAGATGCGGGTCTACAATGACTTTGTTGAAGACAAGAAAGATAGATCATCCTCCGATCATGGTGTTGTTACCTCTACCTTTGTGTTTCATCCATTTAAGAAATAATGGCGATTCCGTTTGTAGAGCCTGACCCGCCCCTAAATTACAACGGGGCGGCAGAGTGTCGTGCCTTAGATGCCCACTTTAGGTTGCGGCGAATACCTAGATCCCAGCCCAATCGCTTGTTGCTTGCTAGTTGGAATATTGCCAACTTAGGTGCCCAAGACCGACCGCGACGGGCGTTTAACATCATCGCCCACATCCTTAAACGCTTTGATCTCGTGGCGGTGCAGGAGGTCAATGATAACTTCAGAGCGTTCTTGGCGGTCATGGAGCGAATGGGTCGGGGGTTTGACTACGTATTGAGTGATACTGCAGGCAATGATGAACGACTAGGGTTCGTCTATCGCAAAAGTAAGGTTGGGCTTGAACACTTATTTGGTGAGATCGCCTTGCGCCCAAAAGAATACCCAAGAAGAAACGTTAAGGTTCACTTTCGAGAGAACCGACGGGATCGGTTTCGCACGCTGAAAAATTTTCGCTTTGTGCCTTTTGATCGAAATCCCATGATCGGCAGTTTTGTTTCTGGCGACGTGAATTTTGTCTTGGCAAACGTGCATCTTTATTTTGGCGCTTTTCAGCGATACGCCAATACCACCAAGCAACAAAAGAAGTATGCCCGTCGAGTGCTAGAAATTTTTGCACTGGCCCGATGGGCTAATGATCGTAGCACTGGCGGCAATGCTTTAGATCGAGACATTGTGTTGTTGGGAGACATGAACATCCCAAACATGAATCAGAACGAGGCTACCGTTAGAGCCCTCGAGGAATTTGGTTGGCGTTCCGTGGAAATCGAGGACCGTGATCACATCGGCACCCGGGCCGAAGACCTATCTCACATTGGTGGCACCAATCTTGGCAACGACAAAACCTACGATCAAATCGCATTTGCGCCTCAAAGCCTGGGCGATCGTGTTTTGCGAAACGGCGTGTTTGATTTTGATAACGCCATCTTCGCCAGGAAGTGGCGGGAAATTAGTGGTGAGCTCAGTCATGGCAGGGCGGTGGGGCTATTCAACCGCTATGTGAAACACCACATATCTGATCATCGGCCTATTTGGGTGCAGCTTGAGGTTTAGAAGTTCATAGAACCCGTTGATCCGCCAAACGTCCAGAAAATGGGAGGACTTTTGCATTTCTATGGGCGTCCCGCTTTAGGTTGGTTTGAATATAGAACTTTAAAATAGCGTTGGGGGCGATGGTATCTATGGAAATGCGCCATCGATTATCATTGTTTTGAATCTCGAACGTACCTTTTTCATGGTTGAACTCGGTATCGCTTAGCACGCTCAGTATCTGTTTTGATGCAGTGCCTTCCCAAGTTAGTTGCAAATCGGGTTCTGAGGGGAAGAGGGCGTCAGGATCGTTTAGCCGGTCTTCTAGTTCCGCTCGGGCAAACGGTCGATTTTCGAGATTGAAAACATAGAGTTCTGCGTTCCAATGGCCATCTTGGTCATTTATTGGTTCAGCGATGATGTGTATTGGCCCGTGTTTTTCGGCATCGCCGCCAAAGGCGGCCAAGATCTGTGTTTTGAACAGGATGGCGCACAGAAAAAGTATGGCCGCCGACGCGATGTTCACGCCGATGGGGGCAAACCAGTTTTGCCTTATTTCGTCGGGTGTTGGCAGGAGATAGCGTCTCATTCTGTTATCTCGTCCAGGGTGGACAAAATCTCGTCAATCTGGTTCCACAACAAGCGAATGTCTGAGGCTGTAACGGAATTACTCCGATACAAGACGAGATCAGAATCTGAACCGGGACCTTGGTCTGGTCTATCCACTCTTTCAACTGGATCCACGTCTCCCGTGCCGGACACACTGCCCAGGCGATTGCGCGATCCCTTGCCCCAAAAGTTAACAGAGGGTTTCCCGGCCCATCGATAATTACTCGCTGCTTCTTTGTCTAACAAATGGATTTCCGGAGTACCAGTATGCGTGACCGTGAGCGCCATCTTAGACATCGCATTCTCGTCCTTGAGTCTAAGAGAAACCCAAGAGGATTCTCCTCTGTGTAGCGTACCGAGTGTCGCCCTTTCAGTTCCGTTTTTATCTACCAGGACGATACGTTTGGTCTTAATGACTTCTTCCACGTCACGTTGTGCTGTTGCTTCTGTGGCGATAAAGGAAATGGCACCTCCAAGGATGATGCACAGAACTAGCGTCAGTATTGAGTTTGATTTTTTTGAGTTCATGAGGTTTGCCTATTGATCAAACGGCACGTCGCCGATAAACGTATGGGTGTCCGGGTCCAACATAACGCCTTCCTTGAATCGTCCTAAACGGTCGGAACCTGCACCGAGTAGCGTCATCGCACCAGAATTTCTGCCGTGGTTGGTTTTGAATTTGATGAGTTCTACGGCGTTCCCCTGATTGTCTCGTACGAAAACCTCTGTGTTTGGAAATCCATCACCGATGGCTTCACCAGCCATGAATAGGTCTCCGTCACGCAGAAATGCAACAAACGACAAGACGTTGTCGATGTCCGGGGACATTGGCACCATGGGATTGGCGCCTTCGACAGTTAAGTCAAACTTCACCCTTCCTGGATCGCCTTCGAATCGTTTTACTTTGGCCTCAACATCGGCAAAGACTTTGGCGTCGTCTTCATCCCGGCGGGTACCACTGGATGTACCGGCGGGACCTTCTGTGATGGAGCCCTCGTCCAGATCAAAAACAACAAATGCACCGATCCGAAAAGTATCGTGGGGAGATGTAGAAAAGTCACGGTCATCTCCTTCAAACCCGCCACCGAAGTGTCTCCATGGCGCAAAGGTTCGCATACACAGCTGAAATTGACGGGTGTTACGGGATATGTGTTGCATGGGGTCTTGTCTACTCATGATAAGTTTCCTTCTTTATCGATACTTGATTTCAACTCGGCGATTTTTTTGTCGTCCTTCGTCCGAGGAATTGCTGGCGGTAGGTTCGGACTCACCCTTGCCGACCACTTTGAAGGTTTCTGCCTGATCTACACCGTGATCCACAAACCAGTCTTTGACGGCTTGAGCGCGTCGTTCGGATAGGTCTTGGTTGTAGTCGGACGGTCCGGTGGAATCGGTATGACCCTCAATGGTTACTGGAAGCGTGCGTCGAGTGTTTAATTTGTCGGCGGCATCACGGAGCGACTCTACGGCGGATGACTTTAGAGTCGATTTGTCAAAATCGAATAAGACATCATCAGGAAGCACGATAATGGGATCTTCCATGGCGTCGACCCGTATCCGTACCAAGGGTGGTGAGGGTTCGATGTCCTCTTCTATATTCAGAATCAAGGGCACTGTACCGCTTCGTTCACCATCCCCGTAGTGGACCATAGTGACTCCGTGGCCAACTGAACCGCCGGGTAACATGAATGCGCCACCTGACATTTCGACATAAGCGAGTTCATCTGATGCATATGCACTGTCTTTCCAAATGGTGAGGTAGGCCACCGAATATCCAAAAATGAGGCCAACGTTTAGTGAGGTCAACCGGGCTCCGCAGCCGTCAAAGTCATTAAAGTTGACCGGCTTTTTAGTGTTAAAGAGCACATAGTCGGGCGCACCTACGCTGGCGTCGAATTCAAAGCTCAATCCACCGGTGGGTACGATGAGCGCGTGTTCCCGACCTGTTTCTCTATTCACTAGTAAAAAGGTGGCGGCGCTGGCGGGGCCTATGCCAAGACTGGCCGAAGGCGAAATCGCCCAATGTCTGGAATTTTCTCTATCGATTGCATCAACCATGTTGATCTCCTTTATCTATTCCCAGTTAAGGGATTCATCTGGGTTTGGGCACAACGGCACGCGTTTGCAAATGAGTGCCATAACGTGGATGTCATCAGTTGGCTTTTCCACGGGGCGAGGTGGTTGTGTTGCCATCACTTTACGAACAGTGGGTCTGTTCACGACCGCTCGCCGTATCACTCGTCTTCGATTTCGTTGAGCCGATGTTCGTTTCTTGCGGTGGTCGCGCACCCGGGCTGGTGGACGCGACGGGGTGGCTCGACGACGCTTTCTTGAGTTTGTACCTCGATGATCTCGTACCCGAACTCTGCCCGTTCTTCGGGTAGCGGTCGCTCGAGTTCTAGTCCTGGC
Source organism: Pseudomonadota bacterium (assembly GCA_039029655.1). Taxonomy (GTDB): domain Bacteria; phylum Pseudomonadota; class Gammaproteobacteria; order Steroidobacterales; family JBCCFQ01; genus JBCCFQ01. Next base: position 9,185 of record JBCCFQ010000082.1, read on the forward strand.
GCGTTCCGCCGGTTTTGCTTTACGGGCGACAAAAGTCTTGCCGTGGATGGCGAGATTGGCCATGGGTAACCTGAGCACGGCAGGTTTGGGGTTATCTTTTTTGGCTTTAGCATCAACGGCGATATTTCGAACAAAAACGATGCCAGCCACGTAGAATGGGCATAGCCCGGTTGGTGTATCTCTTCCGTCTGATAAGACTTTAGCTTAGTCATCGAAACGCCAAAATTTGGCTTTGATTAGATCCTTCTCGAACCTGGATCGTGTTACACCGACAGAGC
>JBCCFQ010000083.1:0-9387 GCA_039029655.1 Pseudomonadota bacterium
GCGTCGGTTCTGATCCTGTGTGCATCCTATACACAAATGCCCACTTGGCTCTTCTGGCACTTGAAGTGGATTTTTGAGTTGTGATAAAAAAGCGGCCGTTTTTCGACGGATTCAGGTTGGCGATTCTATGATCAAAACTGAAAACTTGACCAAACGCTATGGTGATTTGGTTGCGGTGGATTCCTTGAGTTTTCAGGTATCTCCCGGAGAAATATTGGGTTTTTTAGGTCCAAACGGGGCTGGTAAATCAACAACCATGCGAATGATCGCGGGTTTTGTCCCCCCCACTGGCGGCTCCGTGAGTGTTGCGGGTTTCGATATCGGGGCGGAACCCGTTAAGGCAAAACAGCAAATTGGTTACCTGCCAGAAGGGGCGCCCAGTTACGGAGAAATGACACCCGCGGGATTTCTAGACTTTATCGCCGATATCCGTGGTCTTTCGGGGAGCCACAAAGCTGGGCGAATCGGTGAGGTCGTAGAGCGCCTGCATTTGCAGGGTGTGCTCACCCAGTCCATCGACACATTGTCTAAAGGATTTAAACGACGGGTAGGTTTAGCACAGGCAATACTTCATGATCCCGCGGTGTTGATTCTTGATGAACCAACCGATGGGTTGGATCCCAATCAAAAGCATGAAGTGCGAAGTCTGATCAATGAAATGTCGTCGGAAAAGATCATTGTCATTTCCACCCATATCTTGGAAGAAGTTCATGCGGTATGTAACCGCGCGTTGATTATTGCCCAAGGGCGTATTTTGGCCGATGACACACCGGCTGGTCTGGAAGAAAAATCTAAGTATCACAACGCTGTTACCTTACGCACTACCAGCGCCGAGTTACTCCAGGGCCTTAAATCAGAGCTTCGCAATCTGACTCAGGTCGGCAAAGTTGAGTCTGATGAAAGTGATTTGTCTGTTACCGCGTTTCCAAAACCCAATCACCAGCTACTCGAACCCTTAACGGCGCTGGCCAATGATAAGAAATGGGAAGTGTTTGAGTTTCACTTGGAGTCTGGGCGTTTAGACGAAGTGTTTCGTTCCATAACTTCAGAGGGTGTGGAGGTATCAGCATGAGCAATATCTCCATCGTGTTTAAGCGTGAGTTGAAGAGCTATTTTGCAACCCCGGTAGCGTATGTGTTTATCGTTATCTTTCTTATCGCCGCAAACACCTTTGCTTTCCAGTTTGGTGGTTTGTATGAACAGAATCAGGCAGAACTTGGGCGTTCATTTTTTCAATGGCACCCCTGGCTTTACCTGTTTTTGATTCCGGCAATTGCCATGCGACTTTGGGCGGAGGAACGAAAGTCCGGCAGTATTGAGCTGTTGGCCACGTTACCAATCACCTTGTGGGAAATGGTTTTGGCCAAGTTTCTAGCGGCCTGGGCTTTTTCCGGCATCGCCTTAGCGCTCACCTTTCCGATTTGGGTGACTGTGAACTACTTAGGCGATCCAGACAATGGCGTCATATTTACCGCGTATCTCGGCAGTTTTCTCATGGCAGGTAGTTTCTTAGCTATTGGTTCTTGCATGTCTGCTCTCACAAAGAACCAAGTGATTGCCTTTATTGTTACGGTGGTCACGTGCTTTTTGTTCTTGCTTATGGGGTCTCCACTGGTTACTGACGTGTTACAGGGTTGGTTGCCCCAAAGTATTGTGGATGGTGTCAGCGCCCTAAGTTTTATCACTCACTTTGCTTCTATCAGTAAGGGTGTGATCGACTTTAGAGATTTAGTTTACTTCGGTCTGATGATTGGATTTTGGTTGTACGCAACAAAAGTTGTATTGGAATTAACAAAGGCGAACTAGGAAATGAGCACTCAGAGTAAATTTCAATATAGCTTAGGTGGCATGGCGCTTTTGTTTTTGCTGCTTATTGCAGCAATTCTCTTAAGTAGTACATTGTTTCGTGGCTGGCGTCTGGATTTGACCCAAGAAGGGCTTTATACAATGTCCGAGGGAAGCCGCAACATTGCCAGTAACATTGAAGAGCCAATCAACCTTTATTATTTTTATTCTGACAAAGCCACCGTGGATATTCCGCGAGTTCGACTCTACGCAACAAGAGTGCGGGAGCTACTGCAGGAGTTCGCTGAACGCTCTGATGGAAATCTTAAGCTGCAGATTATTGATCCACTTCCATTTTCTGAAGAAGAGGATAGAGCTGCTGAGTTTGGATTACAGCCTGCATCCACAGGTATTGGCTCCGACCCTATTTATTTTGGTCTCGCGGCCACAAATAGCATCGGTGACCAAGAGATCATTCCATTCTTTGATGACACCAGAGAGAGTTTCCTTGAGTATGACATTGCAAGAATTGTAAGTACGTTGGCTAATCCGGTGAAACCGACGGTTGGCTTGTTGTCGGGCCTTTCCATGACGGGAGGATTTGATCCCCAGACCCGACAAATGACGCCAGGTTGGGTCACACACGAACAACTCATGCAGCTCTATGAGGTGAAGAACCTAGGACTAAACATTGATGGTGTGCCAGAAGACGTTGATCTTTTGTTAGTCGTGCACCCGAAAAACTTAACAGAACAGACCAGCTACGCCTTGGATCAATATGTCTTGGGTGGCGGTAAGACCATTCTTTTTGTTGATCCCCACGCGGAAATCGACATCCCACCGACGGACCCCAACAATCCTCAAGCGGCGATGTTTGCGGATCGCTCGTCAAGTCTTCCTCGGTTGTTTGAGGCTTGGGGTATCGATACCACTCAAGTGGTTTTGGACGACGTAGGTGCATTGCAAGTTGGTCCGGGGGCGGTTCGACATCTAGGGGTTATTGGTATCACGGCAGACGGCATGTCGCCTGATGATGTGGTGGTGGGAGACCTAGATTCCATCAATTTTGCTTTTGCAGGATCTATTGTAGCCAAAGAAGATGCCGTGGTGACTGTGGAGCCTTTGATTCAATCCAGCGAGCAATCAAGCGCCGTCCCCGGGGAGACGGTGAAGTTTGCGCCAAGCCCCGATATGCTAAGAAACAGTTTCACCGCCGGTGGTGAGCCTCTCACTTTAGCCGCACGTCTCAAAGGTAAACCAGCCACAGCTTTCCCGGACGGTAAGCCTGCTTTGGCAGAGGACAGCGCTGTTGATGCGAGTGAGGACTCCGAGGAGGAGGGTTCGGTTTCGCATATCTCCGAAGCGTCTGAGGATATCAACGTTATTTTAGTTGCGGATGTTGATGTGTTGTCAGATCCGCTTTGGACCAGAGTTCAAAATTTCTTTGGTCAAAGACTAATACAACCTTTTGCCAACAACGGTGACTTTGTAACGAATGCGCTGGATAACTTTGCAGGCAGCGCAGATCTGGTTGGTATTCGCGGACGCGCAAGTTTTTCTAGGCCATTCACCAGGGTTGATGACCTTCGTAGAGAGGCAGAAGAACGTTATCGCCAAACAGAGCAAGGACTACAAAGTCAGCTTGAGGAAACAGAACGAAAACTGTCTGAACTACAAGCTAATCGTGAAGACACCAGCGCAATCATCCTTACTGAAGAACAGTCTTTGGAGTTGGAGCGTTTTCAGGAGGAACGGGTAAGAATTCGCAAGGAATTGCGACAAGTGCGTCGGGACTTAGATCGTGACATTGAGGGGTTAGGCACTAGGTTGAAGGTGATCAACATCGTTACTGTACCAATTTTGTTACTTCTTTTTGGGTTGTTTTACTTCAGACGAAAAAACAAAGTAAAAGGTAGTTAAGTCGTGGGTAAGAATGCATTTCTAGGTATCGCAATCGCCTTGGGTCTAGCCGTCGCTGGCGTTTTTTCGCTGCGCTCCGACAACGCCACGGTGTCTACATCTCTGTTGTTTCCAGAACTAGAACAGCAGCTAAACGATGTCAGTTCTGTGAGAATCATTGGGGCAAACAACCAAACGAAAGTGACCCTCCAAAGGCAGGGGGAAACTTGGGTGGTCGAGGAAAAGACCAACCACCCGGCGGATGTGACTGAGTTACGAAAGCTCCTGCAAGGTCTCGCCAGCGCCAAGCAAGTTGAGCAGAAAACCTCTAAGCCTGAGTTGTATGACCGTTTAGGGGTTGAAGGCATGGACGTAGAATCGCCATCAGGTTTGTTGTTGTCCGTTGACATGGGCGATGTTTCTAGGGATTTGATCATTGGGCAGACTCTGGCCTCCGGTGGCGATGCCAGTTACGTGCGTAAGCCTGATGAGGCGGCTAGTTGGTTGGTGGATCAGGATTTGTCGGTGGACGACAACCCTATTGAGTGGTTGGCGCGAGACATCATTGACCTTACTTCTGATCGAGTGCAAAAAGTCATCGTTACGTCCGGCGAAAGCGAGCTGGTGGTTTCAAAGGCTAATCAAGCCGAGACAAACTTCTCTATCCAAGATGTACCTGATGATCGCGAGTTGCGTTACGAAGGCGTCGCCAACGCTTTGGCTGGTGTATTGGCCGGTCTGCAGTTTGACGATGTGGTTCGGCGGCCGGATAACTTAGGCGACTCAAATCTTGAAGCCACATTTTCAAGTTTTGATGGGCTTAGTGTGACCGTCTCCGGTTTTGAGGAGGAGGATGGAAAGTTTATTACTATTGCTGCTTCTGTTGATGCCGAGCAAGCCAGTCGTTTTTTTGAAGCACCAGCGGAGCCCGGGTCGGGAGATGAAGAATCAGCGCCTGCTCAGGTGGGCGAACCCGATCTCACTGCCGTGAACAACGAAGTGGTGTCAATCACGAAAACCACCGCCGCGTGGTTATACGTTATCCCCGATTATAAATATGACCAAATTCAGAAAGATATGGAAGATATGCTCAAACCACTCGAAGAATAGTGAAAAATTTAGTCATGAAACGCGGGTTTCTGGAAAAAATTATCTGGAACCACCCGGCTGGGAGGGGGGCAAAAGACAAATAGTTTCCGTTCAGACTGAATAGACTATTTGCGTACCCCCTTAGAGTGCTGTGTGTTCGATGATCGAACCACGGCACTGTTTTTTTTAGCCCCTTCAATTTGCCACCATAGTCAACACGTCGTAAGCCGCGACGGATTCGCCTTCTTGGTTAGTGACATCTACATCCCACCGAATTTCGCCATAGTCTTGATCCGAGCGTGGGGTTTTTTGTTTACAGGTGAGTCTCACCTGAATGGCGTCACCAGGATAAACGGGTTGGGTAAATCTTAAGTTGTCTAGTCCGTAGTTTGCCAAAACTGGTCCAGGATCCGGTTGCACAAAAAGCCCCGCTGCCGCGGACACTAAGAAGTAACCGTGGGCTACTCGGCCTTCGAAAAACGGGTTTGCCTCGGCTGCAGCCTGATCCATGTGGGCATAAAAATGATCGCCGCTTAAGTGTGCAAAGTTCTCAATGTCTTCCAAGGTGATGGTGCGTTTTTCTGTGACTAACGTATCCCCAACTTCAAGCTGGCTAAATCTTTTTCTAAATGGGTGCACATCGTCATTGACTTGTCTTGCCCCGTTCATCCATTTAGCGGTGGTGTGGCTTATGGTTTTTGGTGATCCTTGTAAGGCACAACGTTGCATGTAGTGCATCACACCTCGAATACCGCCCATTTCTTCACCACCCCCGGCTCGGCCCGGACCGCCGTGGATCAAATGGGGCAGCGGGGAACCATGCCCGGTAGACTCTTTTGCGCAGTCCCTGTTAATTAGGACCAATCTACCGTGATATGCCGCGGTACCCAAAACCAGTTCTCGAACCGCATTATCGTCATAGCTCACAATGGAGCCTGCTAGGCTACCTTCTCCTCGTTTCGCTAACGCAATGGCTTCTTCCAAATTGTCATAGGACATCAGAGTGGATACTGGCCCAAACGCCTCAACGCTATGAGGCTTGTCGGAATCCAGCGGATTAGGACTACGTAACAGCATAGGTGAAACAAACGCGCCTTTTTCCGCATCAGCCCCGATGGCTTCCACAGTGTCAGGATTGCCAAATACCAGTTCTGCTTCGGTCTGCAGTTCTTGAACGCGTTCACGGACTTCACTTCGTTGATCCAAACTGGCCAGCGGTCCCATAGCGACATTTTTGTCTTCGGGATGACCTACAACCAACTGGCCAAGTTCTTTTTGAATGGCTTCTGCTACAGCATCGCTATAAGCGTTTGGAACAATGCAGCGTCGGATCGCAGTACATTTTTGTCCTGCTTTGACGCTCATTTCTTGAACCACTTCTTTTATGTACAAATTGAATTCTTCACTGCCGGGTTTGGCGTCGGGTCCAAGAATGGAGCAGTTCAGTGAATCAGTTTCGGCGGTGAATCGGACAGACTGACTGATGACGCGTGGATGTTGAATCAATTTTTGTGCAGTAACTGCGGAGCCGGTGAATGCGATTGAGTCCTGACAGGTTAATGAGTCGAACAAATTGCCGACACCGCCACATACCAACTGAATAGCACCGGCGGGCAGAAGCTTTGAGTCCACCATGCGTTTGAACATCAATTCCGTTAAGTACGACGTGCTGGTGGCTGGTTTTACAATGGCCGGAACGCCGGCCAAAAGGGTAGGTGCAAGCTTCTCCAGCATGCCCCAGCAGGGAAAGTTATAAGCATTGATGTGGATGGCCACGCCTTCTAACGGAACACAGATATGTTGTCCGGTAAACGTTCCGTGTCGGGAAATTTGTTCGGGATCGCCATCAATAAAGAAAGTTTGATCGGGCAGTTCCCGGCGGCCTTTGCTGGAGTAGACAAACAGAGTAGAGATGCCGCCGTCAATGTCGATCCAGGAGTCTCTTTTGGTGGCTCCTGTCGCCGTGGATAGCCCATAGAACTCTGCCTTGTGTTCCATGAGGTATTTTGCCAGCGCCTTTAGCATCAAGGCCCTTTGGTGAAAGGTCATGGCTCGCAAAGCAGGGCCACCCACGTTTCTGGCGAAATGGGCCATTTGTGCAAAATCCAGCCCCGTGCTGTCGCTGCTGGCGATGGTCTCGCCGGTGACAGCGTTGATTAGTGGCCGAGCTTGGCCTTGACCTTTGACCCATTCTCCGAGGGCGTAGTTTTCTAGCTGCATGAGTGGCGCCTTATGATGAAATAAGAGACAATGTGTAACAGAAAAATCAGAACTTCCTAAAAAATTGTAATACATTAACAGGGTCAAGAGAAACCCCAAGCTTAAAAATGAGCAATCGCGCGTTTATCAAAAGTAGTGAACAACTGACACAGGAGTTTGCCGGACAGCGCCCTTTGAGGGCGGGTTCGCTCATCACGACGGTGTTCGGTGATGTGGTTGCTCCAAGGGGCGGGGTAGTTTGGTTAGGGAGTTTGATCAATACCTTAGACGGTTTTGGAATGAATCAAAGACTGATCCGGACCTCGGTTTTTCGTTTAGCTAAGGATGGCTGGCTGGTGTCTCAGCCCGTGGGCAGAAAGAGCTATTATGGTCTTACGGATGTGGGTCGACGCCGTTTCGAGACCGCCGCGAAGCGGATTTACAGCCCACTGGTGGATGATTGGGATAACCAATGGACTCTGGTGGTCATTGACGGATTGCCGGCGGAAACTCGTGATGTGTTGCGTAAGGAAATGTCTTGGCTGGGTTTTGGCGCGCTTTCTAGTGGTTTGATGGGGCACCCAGATCCCGATACCCAGGGTTTGGTGGATCTACTCAAAGAGTTAGAAGTTGAAGACCACGTCATGGTGATGCGAGCAGAGAAATTCGAGACAACCTCGTCGGAGAGTATGCGTCGTTGGGTTCGACATTCATGGCGACTGGAGGATTTGGAAGCCCGTTACGGCGAATTTCTTGACCGCTTTCGCCCGGTGTATAAGGCCAGCCGAACCGCATCTACCATCGATCCCGAGGCCGCTTTTCGGATTCGCGTTCTACTTATCCATGAGTATCGAAAGATACATCTTCGAGATCCTTTGCTGCCCATTACCTTACTACCCAGTGACTGGGCGGGACAGCGTGCCTATCAGTTGTGCCGAAACCTGTATGCAGCAGTCTATCCCGCTGCGGAGACGTACGTAGGGGAGCAGTTTGAAACAGCAGACGGGCCATTGCCCAATTTATCAAAGTATTTTTTTAGACGCTTCGGCGGCTTGAAGAAGTGAGGACGTCACTATGAGTGTGTTGTTGTTTTCCGTAGACCAGGGTATCGCGAGGGTAACGTTGAATCGTCCCGACAAACTAAATTCGTTTAATGACGAAATGAAACAGTCCATGAAAGATTGCTTGGAACAGATCGGCAACGATAAAAGTGTTCGTGTGATGCTTCTTAGCGGATCCGGGCGTGGTTTTTGTGCTGGCCAAGACTTGGCGGATCGACAGCTTGGTGATGATCAGCGATTGGATCTAGGTGAAACGCTAGAAGCTTCCTACAATCACTACATCAGAAAAATAAGAGATTTTAACTTTCCAGTAGTCTGCGCTGTCAATGGGGTTGCGGCAGGTGCTGGTGCCAATCTAGCATTGTGTTGCGATCTTGTGTTGGCAAAGAAGTCTTCTAAGTTCATTCAAGCATTTTGCAAGATTGGTCTAGTACCGGATTGTGGCGGTACTTGGGTGTTGCCTAGATTAGTGGGTCAGGCCCGCGCCATGGGGTTGTCTATGTTAGGCACACCGGTGTCCGCCGAGGAAGCAGAAAGAATCGGGATGATTTGGCGTTGTGTTGAAGATGAAAATTTCGAGTCTGAGGTAGAGGCGCTGGTGCAGCACCTCGCGGTACAACCAACAAAGGGTTTGGCGTTAACCAAACAGGCCATTCGCGCTTCGTTGTCTAATTCCTTTGATGATCAGTTGGAAGTAGAGCGCCAAGCGCAACGGGAGGCAGGGTTTTCCGACGACTTTCGTGAAGGAGTTCAGGCGTTCTTTGATAAACGAGATCCGCGTTTTTGCGGAAGTTAGCGAGTAATTCAGTGTCTCAATATCAGAAAATTGGTGTGGTGGGTGCAGGTACCATGGGCGCAGGCATTGCCCAGCTGGCTGCAAGTTTCGGGCATTCCGTCGTACTCTTTGACGTGGTGGATGGCGCTGCGGACGAAGCAGTATCTCGCATAGCTGCCGGTCTGGATCGCCTTGTGGCCAGAGGTAAGAAAACCCAAACGTATCGTGATACTTGTGTAGAAAACATCCAGGTGGCGACGAGTCTAGCCGCTTTTAAAGATTGCGGGCTAGTGATTGAGGCGATTGTTGAAGGCCTCGATATAAAGCATGAGCTATTCAAGCAATTGGAGGCCATTGTTGATACCAGCACAGTATTAGCATCCAATACCTCTTCCATATCCATTACTGCCATTGCCAATACGACACAGAATCCAAAACGCGTAGTTGGCATGCACTTTTTTAATCCTGCGCCAGTGATGAAGTTAGTAGAGGTCATCGCGGGCTTAAAGACAGATTCCAGCGTCGCTAAGTCGATTTATGACTTAGCAGAGAGTTGGGGTAAACAACCGATTCTTGCAA
>JBCCFQ010000084.1:0-9381 GCA_039029655.1 Pseudomonadota bacterium
CGCAAGTTATTCTGTTACAAGAGTTGTTTGAAACACCATACTTCTGTATTGATGAACAGACTAAGCATTTTGATCTTGCACACACCTTAGATAGCCAACCCACCGTTGCGCGTATGCAAACTTTGGCCAAAGAGCTGGGTGTCGTGCTGCCAGTATCATTCTTTGAGAAGTCCGGTCTTGCTCATTACAACTCCATTGTGATGATTGACGCTGACGGGTCTTTGTTAGGTCACTACCGCAAGAGTCACATACCTGACTTTCCCTTATACGAAGAGAAGTTCTATTTCAGTCCTGGGGACACAGGCTTTAAAGTGTTTCAAACCCAATTCGGTTGCATCGGTGTGGGGATTTGTTGGGATCAGTGGTTTCCCGAAGCGGCTCGCGCCATGACTCTGCTGGGGGCAGAAATGTTGTTGTATCCCACCGCTATCGGCAGCGAGCTCAACAAGCCAGAGTTCGACAGTAAGAATCATTGGCAAATGGTGATGCGTGGACATGCAGCGGCCAACATACTGCCAGTTATTGCCTCCAATAGGATCGGGACGGAGTCCAGTTCAGATCTCTCCTTGGACTTTTACGGTTCTTCCTTCGTTGCCAACGAGATTGGCGATCTGGTGGAATCGGCAGATCGAACTTCCCAAGCCGTGCTTACTCACACTTTCGATCTCACAGAAATTGCGTTGTACCGACGTGAATGGGGTGTGTTTCGCGACAGGCGACCCGACCTTTACGGACCTCTACTGACGTTAGATGGTAAGCAAAGACAAGGTGGAAGTTAGGCTTCCCTTTGGGTACCAACGGTAAATTCTTGATCTTTTCCACTATCGCCACAGTGGCGCTGGTACCCCTACTGGTACTGCCTGCCATGGTGGGTGTGCTGGTTGACTACGCCCAAATGTCTGATTCGTTGGCGGGGTGGTCGGCATCTGTGCACTCCTTTGCGGGTGCAGTTATAGGTTTGTTTTTTTCTCTCAAAATACACAGAACCAATTTGCGGCAAGTCGCCCTTTTCGGATTAAGCGCTGCGTTTGTGGCCGACGTCATTTCGGGTTTTACGGCTGGGGCGTCTGTCCCGTTCTTTGCCGCTCGCATGGCAGCAGGATTCGGTTTGGGTGCGGCTTATGTTGTGAGTCTTGCCGCGTTCGCTCGATATGAAGGCTTCGAAAGGGGGTTTGGAATTTTTGTCACCCTGCAGTTTATCGTCAGCGGATTGGGGTTGTATGTCATTCCCGTTTACTCAGATGTCCTCGGGGTCCAGGGCATGTTTTTTCTGTTTGCGGGGTTGGATTTGCTAGCGTTGTGTCTATTTCGGTTTTTGCCCGGGGTTCACAGTCAGACTAATCCCGATGAAACCACCGGTGGCGAGCTAAAAATACTGGTGACCTTTGTTGCACTTGCGGGGATTGTCGGTTTTGCTTTGTTCGAAGCCGCCAACAATGCTCAGTTCACTTACATCGAACGATTCGCCGTAGACATCGGATTAACCGAGCATCAAATTGGTATCAGCCTTTTAATCGCGTCTTTAGTGGGTATACCAGGGGCATTTTGTATCGTCATCGTGGGCCAGCGTTTTGGAATAATGCCCCCACTGGTTTTGGGTATTGGTGTCGCCGTTGTCGGTTTGTCAATTCTTATTAATGCGACGAGTTACACGACTTATTTTGTCGGCAGTTGTTTCATGGGTTTTTCCTGGGCCTTTTGTTTGCCGTTCATCGAAACTCTGTTGGCGAGTATTGATCGCAAAGGCAGTGTGATTGCTGCAGGTTCCTCTCTCGCTACCCTAGGAGGCGCGATGGGGCCTGGATTGGCGGCGCTGGTAGTCACCGGTGGGAACTATAAGGCTGTTTTCATACTCTCTATTGGGCTCTTTTTAGTAACAATCGTCGCGCTTTTTCTCTCTAATCGCGCGATCAGGATTTCACAATGAAAATATGGTCAAAACAATCCGATCCACGGGATCTAGGATTTTATATGCCGGCTGAGTGGGCTCCCCATAACAGCTGTTGGATGGCCTGGCCTTGTCGAGAGGGCCTTTGGCCCGACTACCCAGCGACGGCGGTAGATTACGCTAATGTGGCCAATGCCATTGCTCAATTCGAACCACTCAGTATGTTGGTGCCCACTCGTCATATGGAGTTGGCACGTCGCCTGTTGTCCAGTGAAGTCAACGTCATTGAACTAGGCATAGATGATTCCTGGGCAAGAGACTCTGGGCCTAACTTCTTAGTAGGCGGAGACGGGGTCGCCGGTTCCCATTGGACATTTAATGCCTGGGGACAAAAGTACTTTCCCTACGATCAAGATGCTCAAATGGGTAAGCACATACTAGAGTTAGGTGGAGCGGACCATTACTTTCCCAGTGAACTTGTGGCCGAAGGCGGTGGCATTACTGTGGATGGCGAAGGAACGGTCATCACTACCGAATCCTGTTTTTTGAACAAAAACCGAAATCCCAGTTGGAGTCGCAAAGAAATCGAACAGGAGCTTTGCCGTACCCTCGGTGCAGAGAAAGTGATTTGGATTCCGGGAGATGTCGAAGAAACAGAAACGGATGGCCATATTGATGGTATCGCTGCGTTTGTCGAGCCGGGTCGAGTATTGGTGGAGGTCAACCCCGACAAAACTGATCCACATTATTCGGTGGGCGTTGAGAATGTGAATGCGCTTAAGAACCAAACCGATGCAAAAGGGCGCAAGTTTGAATTGGAATTCATTGACGAAGGTATTTACCACCCGGAAGTTTGGAATGGTGGTTGTAGTTCTTACATCAATTCCTATCTAGCGAACCATGCCGTCATCGTGCCAGGGTATGGCTACGATCGGGACCACCTTGCGGTGGAAACTTACCAAGACCTGTATCCCAATCGCGAAATCGTACAGGTGGCCATTCACAATTTGGCGCTGGGTGGCGGGGGCATACACTGTGTTACTCAACAACAACCGGTTGGTTAGTTCTTGGCCAGCCGACAAAAAATTGGTCTACGCAAGAAGCCACCCTCGAGGACTCGGGCGCCGGGAAGAAAGCGTCGTCAAGCGTTGTTGGACGCTGCTTTTGCGCTTTTGTGCGAGCAAGAGATCGAAGATATTTCCTTTAGAGATATTGCCAAGAAGGCGGAGGTGCCAGAAGGCTCCGCTTATCATTTTTTTGCGAACCGCTACGACGTTTTTGCGGCATTAGCCAACGTTATTAATGACGAATTCGCAACTGCTCACGGTAAGCCGGTTCCTGCTTCAAAACGCAAGACCTTCCGAGACTTAGCCGAATACATGGTCGAACTGGGGGCAAAAATCTATTCAAAGAATAGACCTGCAAGACAGTTATTTATTGGTGGTAAAACACCTCTCGAGATTACTCAGGCCGACAGTATTAATGATCGTGATGTGGGTAATGCCATGCATGAGTCTTTTTCAAGGTATTTTGATATTCCAGATACAGACGAAATGCGCTCAGCGTTTTACTATTTTATTGCAATCACCGATCTGATATTTAATTTGTCCGTGGTGGAACACGGCAAGATAACGCCATCAATGTTAAAAGAGGCAAAGCGGGCAGGGGTTGCGTATTTAGAGACCTATCAATGATGCACGCTGGGTCGTTTGTTTCATTGTCGGTTACCCTGTTGTTGGCCTCCGGTTGTTCAAGTGGGGGCACTAGCGACGTTCCGCTCCAACCATCTCCTCCTCCAGCGCCAGAGTCGTCCATCACCTTGGTCACTAACGGGGTGGTCTACACCGCGGATGACAGTCGATCGGTTGCGGAAGCCTTTGCTGTGGATGATGGGGAGATCATTGCTGTTGGAAGCAATGTCGAGATCGAAGCGTTGGACGAACCCGGTGCTACACGAATTGACTTAGAGGGTCGTTTCGTTTTACCAGGAATCCATGACGTGCACGTGCATATACTGGAGGGGAATTCGCCAGTCATAGACTGTATGGTGCAGCCGGGCGTGCCGCCCACTCAGCTTATCCCTATGTTAAGGCAGTGCTCAAACGGGCAATCGGGCCTTGAATGGGTGTTGGGTTATGGGTGGGACATGTTTACTCTGCTGGAGTCCAGTGAAGATCCTCTGGCCGCTATTGATGAAGCGTTGCCAACGCAGCCGGCTGCGATTATGGAGCAAACCTCTCATGCGGTTTGGGTGAACTCTTTAGCGTTAACGGCTTTGGGTTTTTCCTCTGAGACGCCAGACCCCATTGGCGGACATATTGCGAAGGATCCGCAAGGACAACCTAACGGATTACTCATCGACAATGCCGGAGATCTTGCATTTGAATTGGCGTTAAGTCGAAGTGCCATGCTTGACCAACAAAACTATCTTGGATTGCTTGATGGTTTGGAGCAGTTGGCTCGAAATGGCATTACGTCTTTTGCCGATGCCCGTGTGTATTGGTCCCGGGGCTTTCACGAGTTCTACGCTCGTGCAGAAACCGAAGGCCAAATGACCGCCCGAGGTGTTTTGGGTCTGTGGGCTTATCCCCAGTTTGAGGACAATGGTCAACTTGCCGAGTTGACCACTTTATATCATAGGGATGACACCAAGCGTGTGCAACGTTCGCAAATCAAAGTGTACGTTGACGGTATTACGCAAAATACCACCGCTAGAACGCTCCGACCTTACTTGATTGATTTGGGGTTTGGGACACCCTTTGGACTTAATTACTTCGATGAAGACAGACTCGCTCAGTACATTATTCAATTGGAACGAGTGGGCTATGACTTCAATATACATGCCATTGGAGCAGGCGGAGTACGAGAAGCACTAAATGCCATTCAGCGAGCACGAGACGTCAATCCAAACATCACGGATGCGAGACATCGAATTACCCATGTGGAATTGGTGCATCCCGATGATATAGAACGTTTTGCAGCTCTAGGCGTTATAGCCGACCTACAACTCGCGGGAGACTTCACCGACCCAGTGCAATTCAGGGCTGATAGTATTCCTTTCATTGGTGCTGACAATCCAGCTTTGCCCCTACCAGCCCGTGCGCTGATTGATGCCGGTGCAGTCGTGACTTTGAGCAGTGACTTTGATGTTAGCCCTTTGAATCCATTTCTTGGTTTGTCAAATGCCGTTACCCGAAGTCAGGACTCACTCTCTGTGGAGGAGGCGGTGGATGCTTACACCAGAAATGCCGCATTCGTTATGCGACAAGAGGATCGTTTAGGTAGCCTAGAAATAGGTAAACGAGCTGACTTTGTGGTCCTTGACCAAAATATTCTTAGCATATCTCCCGATCGCATTGTCGATACTCAGGTGTTAATGACGGTGGTTGATGGAGAAGAGGTATTCCGAAGTCGTCAGTTCTAGACTCTAGACGAAGTTTTCAGAAAGGAGTACCGTGAGTCTGCTCCAATAACAAGAAAAATCACTTAATGGAAACCGAGTCCCAAGAGTTCTCCACTGAGCCTGTACCTGAGCACCAAACCGTCCCATGGGTTCGCGTTGGCTTGATCAGCGCCCTGGTAGCCTTTTCTCTGCCGACATTTCTCTCCGGTATCGAGATTATGGAAGTGACCGAGAACAAGGACGCCATGATTGGCTTTGTTGTTGGCGGTTTCATTTTGGCCATCGTGGGATCCATTATGGGTGCTATTGGTGCAAGGACTCGCCTGAGTTCGTACATGTTGACCCGTATTGCCTTTGGTACCACCGGTGCCGCTTTTGTGAATCTTGCCTTGGCCATCGCGCTTTTGGGTTGGTTTGGTGTCAACATTGATTTGTTTGGTTCGGCTATTCTCCAAGCTGCCGAGCAGATGTTTGGGTACTCACTCAAGCCTTGGGTTGTCGAAATCTTTGCTGGCTTGGTCATGACTCTGACGACGGTGTATGGATTCCAAGCCATCAACAAATTGTCTTTGTTATTTGTGCCAATTCTTATGGTGGTGACAGGGTTGTTGTTGGCAAAGGCTTTGGGCGAAGCGAGTTTCTCTCAAATCTTACAGACTAACAAAGTTGCCACCATGTCTTTTGGTACAGCGGTCTCAACCGTTGTCGGCACCGTCATTATCGGTGCCATCATCATGCCGGACATCACCCGTTTTATGCGGGAATGGAAAGGTGCTATTTACACCTCGATCTTAGCCTACCTGGTTGTGGGACCTATTGTGATGGGTGTGGCTGGTTTTGCCGCCGAAGCACTCGAAACCCATGATCTCTTAGGCATTATGATTGCTGTTGGACTGGGTTGGGCTGCCTTTGCCATCGTCATATTTGGAAGTTGGGTTTTGAACACGCTTAATCTATACAGCACCACGCTTAGCGTGGAGGCGACCTTTACCCAAATCAAGGGTGCCATTGTTGTGATTCCTTTAGGAGTTTTGGGTACGGTGGCGGCGTTTTTTAATATTTTGGACAGTTTTACAACCTTCCTCACGGTGCTCACTATCATTTTCGTGCCGGTGGCTGGGGTGATTGCCGTTGACTATCTTCTCGCTCGTCGCGACGCGTATCATGATGAGCTCGAGGCGAAGATGCGGCGGCTGTCCGTCACTGCTCTGATTGCCTGGGTGGCAGGCGCTGTGGTTTCGGTATTGAGTTCCTTTTATTCCTTAACAATTACCTCCATGTCAGCATTGGATGCCATGTTGGTGTCAGCTTTCTTGTATGGGCTGCTGAATCGATTGGGCGCAAAGGACTGACTGGCCGTGTTACGAATAGGCATTGATGTTGGTGGTACGCATACCGACGCGGTGTTACTCGATGGTGACAACGTTCTTGCTTCCACAAAAGCTCTAACGTCAAGTGATGTCACCTCCGGCATCCTTGAGGCCTTAGAAGCCATTCTTTCCGACCGATCTGGAATAGAAGAATCGGTGGAAGCGGTGATGTTGGGCACTACGCAGTTTACCAATGCCGTAATAGAACGTCGGGAATTGTCCGAAGTGGCTGCGATTCGTATCGGTTTGCCATCCGGCCAAGGGGTGCCACCAAAAATCGGCTGGCCGACAGACATCGCAGATGTCCTGGGTTCGGATGTTTACATGTTGAGCGGCGGTTTTCTTTATGACGGCTGGCCGCTGGCTGAGCTTGATGATGAAGAAATCACAAAAGTCATCGGTGACCTAAAAGCAAAAAGCGCAAAAAGAGTTTCCGTATCCTCCGCTTTCTCGCCAATGAATCCGCAACCTGAACAGGATGTTGCTAAACGTATCCAGTCTGCAATACCGGACATCGACGTCACTCAATCTCACAAGATAGGTCGCTTAGGTATTCTCGAAAGAGAGAATGCCGCATTATTGAATGCCGCGCTTTTGGACTTTGCAGATCGCGTGGTGTCGTCATTTGTCGAGGCCATAGGGCGGCGGGGTTTGAATTGCCGATTCTTTGTTAGCCAAAACGATGGCACGTTGATGGACGCTGACTTTGCCCGGCGTTTTCCTGCACTGACCTTTGCATCTGGGCCGACCAATTCTTTGCGTGGTGCTTCTAAGCTCACAGGCTTAGAAGATGCGATTGTTGTGGATATTGGCGGAACGACGTCCGACATTGGTGTGCTGCAAGAGGGTTTCCCCCGAGAGTCCAACGTAGTGATCGACGTTGGGGGTGTGCGAACAAATTTTAGAATGCCAGATATCCTGGCCTTGGGTTTAGGCGGCGGCAGTTTGGTATCTCAGGACGGGACAGAGGTTGGTCCCCGATCTGTGGGTCATCAATTGGTTAATGAGGGGTTGGTTTTTGGCGGCGAGACGTTGACCGCAACGGATCTATTGGTTGCTTCTGGTAACGCCATCATCGGAGATAAAGAAAGGGTTGCCTCCCTTGATCGTGGTTTGGTTGCCCGTGGCACTGCAACCATGCACGACATGCTGAACATTGGCATCGAAAAAGTAAAACCCAGCAGCGACCCGTTGCCGGTGATCTTAGTGGGTGGTGGAGCTGTTCTTGTCACTGAGAAGCTGGACGCGGCGTCTGAAATGATACGACCAGAGCATTCCGAGGTGGCCAACGCCATAGGTGCTGCCATTGCTCAAATCGGTGGAGAAACTGATCGCTTCGTTTCTTATGACAAGATGCCTCGGGAGCGAGCTATCGCTCAAGTTACCCGAGAAGCAAAGGCCCTCGCCATTGAAGCGGGAGCAGATGCTGACAGTTTGCGGGTGGCTGACGTTGAGGAGACCAGCATTTCCTATATGGCTAACAACACGACGCGTTTGCGAATAAAAGTTGTGGGAGATATCGCCGGACTATCGGAGGCGTCAGCATGAGGGTTGCTGCAGAAGATTTGCAGGATCTGTCAGCCGGTGCGGTTTTCCTGGCCACCGGAGGTGGTGGTGACCCATATGTGGCTTACCTCACTACCCAACAAGTGCTGCAAAAAAATGGTCCGGTGCCCTTAGTGGATGTAAACGAACTAGATGACGATGCCTACGTAGTCACCATTGGCGGGGTAGGAGCACCCACCGTGAGTTTAGAACTTTTACCGTCAGTGAATACACCAGCTCAGGTGCTAACCCTGTTTGAAAAACACGTCGGTCGAACAGTGGATGCAGTGGTGTCATTTGAAATAGGCGGTGGCAATTCCATGATTCCAATGATTGCCGCGTCTCAACAGGGTATTCCGGTCGTGGACGGCGACGGCATGGGGCGTGCACTACCCGAAGCCCAGATGATGACTTATCCCATTGCAGGAGTTAAACCCACACCCGCGTTAGCGGTGGACTATGCTGGCAATGTGGTGACGTTTCAAACGGACAACACCACAACCTATGAGCGCCATGTCCGGAGTATCACCACGGCCATGGGAGGCATGATTGTGGCTGCCGAACACCCCATGACAGGAAAACAACTTAAGTCTTCAATTGTGCCCAATACCGTTTCCTTCTCCTTGGAGATTGGTAAGGTGTTGCGCAAACATCGCGGTAGTACCCAGCGTATTTATGAGCCGCTGAGGGAAGTATTTTTCGATTCAATTTATGGTGGGTTGTTTCATGTTTATTCTGGGAAGGTCATCGACTATGCCAGTCGCATTATCGGTGGATACGATATTGGTAAGGCCATTGTTGAGTCTTTTGATAGCAAGGTACCCAACTTAGAGGTTGCGGTGAAGAACGAATATCTTGTCGCCACCATTGAGGATCAAGTGGTGGCCTCTGTTCCTGACTTGATCGTCATGTTGGATTATGAAACCTCAACACCCATTAACGCAGAGCGATTGCGCTATGGGCAACGTGTGTCGGTTTTTGCTATTGGTTGCCCTGAATACTATCGCAGCGAAAGAGCCCTCGCTGTTGTTGCGCCACGTTGTTTTGGTTTTGATTTTGACTTCGTGCCGGTGGAGCGGTTGACAGAGTATCATCGGGGGTTGTGAGACGGTGCCATCTACTAGTCATCCTGCCCCAGGGCAGGATCCAGTAATGCTTTGCCGCGAAGCGGCTCC
>JBCCFQ010000085.1:0-9355 GCA_039029655.1 Pseudomonadota bacterium
CCAAGTGCTGCTCGAACTCGAGGCCCTGCGTGTCGCCATTGCTGCGGATCACGGTCGCGACAGCAAGCTGGCCGCCGCCAAGGTCGACCACGAATTGTGTGCCTTTGGGGACATCGACCAGCCCCTCGATCAGTGCCCCGGTCTTGGACAGGTTACGAAGGGTTACTTCGTAGGAGTGATCATCGTCGGCTAGATCGGGGAACTCATATTGATGAAACTTTAGCCGTGGGTCTAACGCATAAGAAAGGGAAGTCACGCCAACGACAGATAGGCAAAGAAATGCTAACGCTATAGAGGTGCTTTTTTTCATTGACTTGGGGCAACACTCCTACGCAAGAGCTTCCCCCATTGCCACTACCTCGTCAAGACAAGTGGACGCCCGCCTTAAGCGCATGAGTTGCGGCAACCAAAAATCAATGGGTTCCGGAAATGACTAAACAAAATTCATGAAGATTGTCGTAGGCTTGTGGAGCTCCTAGAAGGCATAACCTAACTGCACGCCAGCGGCCTTAACATCACCCTCCATGTAGGCCACATCAATCAGCCAACGTCGCCATTGAAAGCCGGCACCCGTCGACCAAGCACTACCTCGCTCTCCTGCGGTGTCTTGCCTAAAGCCTCCGCGAACTGCGATTGACGGAAACACTTTCCATTCCATTCCTACAGCAGAGATCTGGGAGGGCAATTCACCCGCTAAAGGTTGGGACTCAATCAAGTCAACATCCAAAGCCAACTGTAAATCGCCGACGCGATAGCTCAACCCTAACCGAGGTCTAGCACGAAATCTGACTTCTCTACCGCTTGCGGTTTCGTAGTTTTTAGGAAGCACGTCTTTCACCGCTAACCCCAAGTCGAATCGTTCAGTCAGCTTCATGGCCAGACCAAAATCGAAATTCACAGTGAGGTCACTGCGACGATTGTCAGCCACGCTAAGGTCTCCCTGGATAATTTGTTCCACCTCATCGAAAACGTCTATCCGCATGACTTTGCTGCCTAACCCTAACCCGATAGGCCTAGACAAGAATTCGAATTGGTTAGACATTGTAACGCCCAGCTCGGTAACTTGAGCGCCTGCGCCTTGAACACTGGAGTTTAATGCTGTGTTCGGATCAATCAACGCACCTGAGGCGTCAAACAGCTCCGGATGAGGCACGCCATCAGCACCGCTGGTAGCTACAAATGTCAGGGCTTCTTGGTAGTCTGCTAACAGTTCTAAGTCCGTTGGATCAATAGTAGTTCGTCCTCCGCCCACAAAACGACTGACGAGATAGAAACCACCCCCTTGTCGCTTACTAGGTTCCGATAGGGCCAAACCAACAATCACATCACCGTACAAACTTCCTGAAGACAAATTTGATAAGGCATTGGCGGCATCCTGGGACAAAGAAACAATTTGTTGGGCATTCGCCGGAGACGCGTCGCTATTGAATCTGTTGACGGCGCTGGTTAGGGCCACATCCAGATCATCGGACTCCAGCTCCAGCAATGTCTCACTGGCATCGGACAACTGGGGCGTAATGATGGGAAAGAGAAACCGCGCATCTTGAGTGTCTTCCTCAAATTCATCGTAAAAGGCCAGCAGCGCAGGATTGTAGAAAAGCGCGTTACTATTATTACCAGCCGTCACCGTCACGCCAGCCATACCCAGTCCACGGGCATCGTAAACCCCAAACTCGGCCGCCTGAACACTGGCCACCGAGGTTACTAAGACTAGAGGTAAGACAGTTTTAGAAAACCAATCCATGCACCAGCATGGAAAAACAATTACGACCTGACAACTGTGGAAAAACGGCGACAGGTTGAGCCGTTGTTGCCAGCGTCAGTGACTTAAACAGGGCGTTATGACAAAAACCCAGAATCGGCCTTTGCCAGACAAAAGGTCTTTAAGCCTGTGCTGGCGCCTGCTTTTGCGCTCGCAGGTGATACAAAACACCCTTATTTGCGCAAAAAACGGTGATCGGCACGATCGCGATCAAGAACACTAAAGAACCGTACTCGGGAAATCGATAGGCAACAAAAGCCAGCGGTAGGAGCCAGACAATCTTGATACACAAAACCAAACCGGTAACGCGCAGATGACTACCCCATCGTCCGGCTAGGGTCTGATACGCATGATCACGATGGGGCTCGTAAAACGGAGGTCTAAACAATATTCTCAAGACCAACGTTGATGTGGTGTCCACCAAGAAGTAACCCATGACGATAAGCCACACCCACAATAAAGTTGGGTTTTCTTTGCAGGTGATGAACATAAGAATACACAAGATGTATCCGAGGAATAGACTACCCGCGTCCCCCATAAAAAGCTTTGCAGGCGGCCAGTTAAACCAAAGAAAGCCCATCACAGCAATTGTCAACAGATACAACATCATCGAGTAAACATACATTTGCTCAAGATGAAGTATCACGGCCATAGTGGCGCCAATGAAAACGCTACCCGATGCCAAAAAACCGTCGATACCATCTGTGAAGTTGAACAAGTTACACATCCACAGAATCATCAAGCCACCAAGTACTGATGCAAGAATTCCTAAATCAAAGGTGTTGGACAGAATGGCAAGGTTGGGCATGTCGCCAACCCAATATAACCCCCACAGGGCAACACCGATCTGACTACCAAACTTCATCGTCGCGGAGAGGTTTTTTATATCGTCCACAACGCCCAATAAAGCCAACGCAGCGCCACCACCAAACAAAGCGAGGAATACAGTACTGGATACCTGACCCAGTCCATACATAACAGAAAGCAGCGCCAACCAAATCAATGCGAAAACGATACCACCGCCAACAGGCACGGCACCCGAGTGCATGGTCCGTTGATTCGGGATGGCAACAAATCCAAACCTTGGTGCCACAGAACGCCAAAACTGCACTCCGATCACGGAAGCAATCAGCGCACCAAAACCAAGAAAAGTATTCACGCTAGTCACAATGACAATCTACTTCGACAAACCGTGACTGAATAATCATAGAAGCGAACCCCACACCCGCTGCAAAATGGGACCGCGGCATTTTTTCACCGGAGCCCACCTGGGTCAAGGTAAACCGTGTAGGGTTTGGTTCGAAAAAGTTGATATGCTTCGATCTATGAAACCATCCGCTAGCAAAACTTACACCGACATACCGAGTATGCTGGGTCATCTAAACCCCAGCGAACCGGTTTACTGTGTTCACCCCAATATTTACCGCCGTGTGGCCGAGTTTTTTAAATCACGCTTTCCCGGCCGGGTTTTGTACGCGGTTAAGGCCAACGACGATCCGAATGTGCTATTGAGTCTCATGGCGGGAGGTATTGAGCATTTCGACTGTGCCTCCTTAACTGAAATCAAGTTAGTCAGAAGTCTGTCGGATGACGTAAAGTGCTACTTTATGGTCCCTCTTTGGCTGAACGACACGGCCTCAGTAGCCCAAAAGGAGTTTGGCGTACGACACTTTGTGGTGGATCATTTGAACAGTCTGGAGGTACTTAAGACCCAGATCGAGCCACACAACGCGGTGATTTTTGCTCGCATGGCAGTGCACCATCAGTCTGCCGCCCAAGATCTTTCTTCCAAGTTCGGATGTCCCGTGGAGCATATGCCCGAACTGGTTAACGCTATTGCACAAACCGGTGCTGAGCCAGCTCTATGTTTCAACGTCGGCTCTGGTGTCAAAAGCCCAGACGCCTATCTTCAAGGGTTGGATATGGCCCATGAGCTACTGGACAAACTGAGCGAGGATATCCGGCTCATCGATATTGGGGGTGGCTTCCCGTTTCAATATCCAGAGTTTGAGGTACCCCCCTTAGGCGACTACCTACACCAAGTCGCTAACAGAATCTCGAGCTTAAGCTTAGGCAACAAACGTGAATTGATGGTGGAGCCTGGGCGATCCATGGCCGCCGAAGGCGTATCCGCAGTCAGCCAGGTGCTGCTGAGAAAAGAAAACCGACTGTATTTGAACGACGGACTGTACGGAATTTTTTGGGAACTCCGCTTCGACGAGCACGACCTCTACCCCGCGACGGTTTACAGAAATGGCGAAAAACTACAATCCGAACCTAGGGAATTTTGGTTATATGGTCCAACCTGCGATTCCACTGACCGATTACCCAAGCCCTTTGCATTACCAGCAGACATAAAAGAAGGCGATCACATCGTGGTTTCACACATTGGCGCTTATAGTATGGCGGGTCGCACCAAGTTTAACGGCCACTTTAGTGACCATGTGGTGCTTATCGAAGACCAATGAGGCTAGGAGCCCTGTAGTCGACCCCAGTTACTATCAGCACGCTTAACATTTCCAGGGATGTTCTTCTTCCAAGTGTTTCGCACCGATTTACTGTAGTTCAAGTACAACTTGCCATCGTAAATCGTCCAAGCTTCTGGATCACCAGGTGCGTAGCTACCTTTGCTCATGGCGTAAGCGCAATAACCACCGTACTGAGGTAAATAGGCATCGGGGTCAGCCTTAAACAACTCTAGATTCGATTCACTAGAGAAAAACCAGCGCGCGCCTTGCCAAGCATAGCTGTGTTGCTTCTTTCCTTTGATCGCTTTGGCCTGTTCAAAATAGGCCACCGGATCAAAGCCATTGATAGCGCCGGCCCGAGTTGAAAAAACCTCGGGCTCGGCAACTGCCTCATCAAGAGACAGGGCACACAAGGCCAGCACAGAAAAAATTATGGCAAGTTGCTTAATACCCACTCTTCGCTCCAACCAAATCAATAGCGGTAATAACGAGGAGATCGATAACCACGACGATAACCGTTATAGCCGCGATAACCACGATAGCTACGATATCGTTTGTAGCGATAAGGTGAACGATAACCACGATAGCTACGTTTATAACCGTGACCGTGACGGTAGGTCTTGTAATGTACCGCCTGCGCCGTGGCTAATGCGCTGTCAACAACGTAGAGCGCGTTAGAAACAGAATCATCATATTCACTATGATCATAGGCCTGAGCGTTAGACACAAAAAGTGCGCTGGCAACTGAAACAAAAAACACTGCGCGAACCGTGGACATGACAAACTCCTGTGAAACAAATGGACTACGGGGATAAAGACCGGGGGGTAGCGGGGGTTATTTCAAAGGCGAGAGAAACGAGAGGCGTGTTTAGCTTAGGTTAAGGTTGGTTGAGGCTCTGGGCTCTAGGCTCTAGGCTCTAGGCTCTAGGCTCTAGAAATTAATGTTGCGTTTATTTTTATCACAAAAGTATCGCCTGACTTTCCGATCTATTCACGACGATTACTCCCTTCCTAGAGCCTGAAGCCTAGAGCCTCATTCCAGCGGCAACACCGTAGTATGCTTCATCTCCGACAATGCAATACTCGACGTAATCTCCTGCACCCCGGGAAGGCGTGACAGCTTTTCGAAAAAGAAGGTTTCGTAAGCCTTAATGTCCTTGGCTACAATGCGAAGCAAAAAATCCACATTACCCATCAAGACATAGCACTCAAGCACCTCGGGGAAGCTTTGCACCGCTTCGGCAAACTGCGCCAAATTGGCTCGGCCATGAGTGGTGAGTTTTACCTGGGCGAACACCATGGCGTCTAAACCCACCTTCTCCCTATCCAGCACCACCACTTCTTGCTTAAACACCCCGTGCTCTCTCAGCCGTTGAATTCGACGCCAGCACGCGGATTGGGACAAACCAATGGCGTCCCCTAGACGAGAGGCATTGAGCTCCGGTTGCCGCTGCAGCAAATCCAGGATTTGGCGATCTATCTTGTCGAGCTTAATTTTCTGCATAATCTATGATGTATTTTATCGTAATTGACAGAATACATGCACCTTGGCGAGCAGATTTCAAAAAAATATCAAGAATTTTGCTCCGAAACCGAGCTATAGTACTGACCCTTCAAACATACTGCGGACAAACAGGCCCATGACGGTTTTTAGCCATCCAGAATTTGATCAGCATGAATCCGTACATCAGTTCCAGGATGACGCCACTGGCCTGCGTTGTATTATCGCCATCCATTCAACGGCGCTAGGTCCTGCTGCTGGCGGGTGTCGCCGCTGGACCTATCAAAATGATGCCGACGCCATGACGGATGCTCTTCGGCTGTCGAAAGGCATGACCTACAAAAACGCCGTGGCCGGACTCAATTTTGGAGGCGGTAAATCCGTCATATTGGCCAACGACGGTGCACCAAAATCTGATGCACTGTTCCGAGCCTTCGGTCGCGCTGTGGATGCCTTGGGCGGTCGATATGTCACCGCAGAAGACGTGGGTATTAGCGTGGACGACATGCGGTGGGTTAATCAGTCTACTCCCTATGTTTCTGGCCTACCTCAGGATGGTACTGATGCCGGAGGCGATCCATCGCCGTGGACCGCCCTAGGCGTGTACTTAGGTTTGGAGGCCGCGGTAAAGGAACGACTGGGCCGTGACAACTTAGCCGGTCTGAAAGTGGCCGTGCAAGGCGTGGGGAACGTGGGATTTCATTTGTGTGAGCTTTTACACAAGGCCGATGCACAACTGGTCATTGCCGATGTGAATCCGGTAAACCTGCAACGGGTCACCAACACCATGCCGGCCACGGTAGTCTCCCCCGAGGACATCCTCTTTACCGACGTGGATGCACTATCACCTTGTGCTCTTGGTGCAATCTTGTCTGATAAGACCATACCCAAGCTGCGCTCCAAAGTGATTGCCGGAGCTGCAAACAACCAATTAGCTACCCACGGAGATGGTGCTCTTTTGACCCAGCACGACATTTTGTATGCACCTGACTATGTGATTAATGCAGGCGGCATCATCAGTGTAGCTCATGAATACGAAGGCAAGACAACCTCTCATCACGTACAAGCGGACATTGAACAAATACCAGGTCGTCTAAGAGACATTTTTGCAGAAGCAAAATCCACCGGTAAGCACACACACGACATCGCCGACGAGTTGGCTCGCCGCATTGTTGCTAACGGCAACACCCCTACCCCCGCCCTTGCTCAAGCGTAACAACACTCGCTAACCTCCCCTTGGGGGATTGAGCTACAATCCCGGGAGACGAATACAAGAACCGGGAGTCGTGTGATGGCTACTGCGGCACAAGACACGCAAACCACCATTGCAGTTCGGGCCCATCGCAAACATCAGTTAGCATTGGCCTATCGATTGTTGGCAGCACTTCGATGGGGTGATATGGGTGATGGCCACATCAGCGCCCGGGATCCAGAACATACTGATTGTTTTTGGATGCTTCCCTTAGGAATCTCATTTCATCAAGGGATGGTGGATGACATGGTGTTGGTCGGTCCCGACGGCAAGGTCCGCGAAGGCACACGGACTGACATCAACATGTCTGGTTACTACATCCATCATCCTATTCATACGGCCAGACCGGACGCTGTATCGGCTGCCCATGTGCACACCCCTTGGGGCACTCCTTTTTCGGCAGAGGGCCGCCAAATAGAACCCATAACCCAGGAGTCCTGCTTGTTTTTTGAAGACACTGCATTGTTTGACGATGAAGAAGTGCAAGTGCAAGACACCGACTGTGGAGAACGCATCGCCAAAGCCTTAGGATCCAACGCTGCTGTCATTCTCAAAAACCACGGTCTGTTGACTGTAGGCGACAGCGTCGCAGAGACCGTCGGTCGTTTTGTGATGCTAGAACGTGTCGCCGAAGCCCATATGAAAACAACACAGGCAAAAGCGATTTCCAGAGACGGAGCACTTTACGCGAAGACTGACTTGATTCGTATAGGCTCAGGGGCGGGCGTGTTTGAGTCTTTGATTCAACGCCACGTTGAGGATACCAACACGGTGCTGTCATCATGATCTTGGCACACAAAGGTGTTGCTCATCCTTGGCAATGTGACGTTTTAGGTCACTTAACCACGCGTTTTTATGTCGCCATGTTTGATGATTCCAGTTATCACTTACTTCACGGTCTGTTTGGTTGGGCAGGGGCCAGCGACAACAGTGGCGAGCTTGGCTGGGTAGACGTCCAGCACGTAATCAATTACCAAGCAGAGGTCAAAGCAGGCGAACTGTTGGAAGTTCGCGCGGGGGTCGTAAAACTAGGCGGAAAATCTATGTCGGTGCGCTACGAAATGACCAACGTCGCCAAGCAAGAAATCGCCGCCACTTTGGATTGCACCATGGTGCTGTTCGATCTGAAAGGCCGCCAAGCGGTCAAGATTCCTGATCATCTGCGGCAACAAGCAGAGGCACATTTGATTCCCCAAGAGTGAACGGTTGTCGATTTTGCGACCAAAAATTGTCCAAAATCGTCAAGACTCAACATAAGATACTGATTCTTATATGCAAAAAATCGCCGACTTGGGTGATTTTCCTTCCTTGGAATGGGTCTAAAGGGTAATATTTGAAGACAACCCAACTGGACTGAAGCCCATGAGCACTGCCCTAGAATCCATGCAGCCTTTAGGCAACATCATCGAACCCCAATGGTGGAGAGGTGAACAAGCCATAGAGCCTTCGTTGTTTACCATCGATTGTTCACAATACAAGATGGATGAAAGCGATTTGCAGGCAACCAGTGAACTTGCAGCGCGCATGAACCAGATGTTCGACGATATCGGATTGGTTTATCTGGTGAACACGGGTTTATCAGATCTTCAAAAAATGCGTCTGTTCGCAAAACTCGTTGTCGAAAATGAAATGCGTTACGAAGGCGGCGCAAATCCTCGTAAAGACTTAGAACCAAATGTCTATGAGGTCGGCGCACCGCTTGAAGCTTGGCTGCACTATCACCACGAAATGGCCTATGTGGGTAAGAGCACCAAAATGCTAGCGTTCCTTGCGCACAAAGCGGTCGCTAACAAGGGTTTCACATATGTCTCAGACAACGTGTCTGTGACCGAAAAGCTGCTATCCACTGAGTTTGGACAAAAGCTTAAAGAACTGGGCATCTGTTACCACCGCGATCTCACTGATCGCGAGGCCTTTAAAGGTACCGAAGAAATTGGCGTCTACAACCATTGGCAACGCTCCATGTTGACCGAAGATCCCGACGAAGCTGTTCGAATGGCTAAAGAGCGGGGCTTGGAAACCGAATGGGGGCCTAATCGGTTGCTCAAAACACGCTACTACATTTCTGCATTTGAGTATGCACCCATGCTGGATCGCAATGTCCTGTACAGCAGTGTGGCGGACGATGGCATGTGGTTTGATACCTGGCCAAAGGTCCAACATCTGCCCTATGACCGACGACCCTTAAAAATGACCTTTGGTGATTTGACGGAAATGACCCGGGAAGAAAAGCAACAGTTCGTCAGTGTTTATGATGACTTTGGTATTCAAATTCCTTGGAGCGTTGGTGACATTGCTATTGTTTGCAACTATCGATTCGCCCATGGTCGTCCTTCCATACACTTAAACCCTGGTGAGGCCCGGGAACTGGG
>JBCCFQ010000086.1:0-9317 GCA_039029655.1 Pseudomonadota bacterium
ATCAAACTATTTGCCTTATTAACCCTACTGTTGTCTAGCGTGGCTCATGGTGCGGGTGGTGGCGCCGAGACCCAAAAGGTGAACAATGACCTCAGCAACGTCAATTCTTTGCAGCGCGGTGCCAAATATTTTGTGAATTATTGTCTGGGCTGCCATAGCGCGAAGTACGTACGCTATAACCGTTTGGCGGAAGACCTGAATCTGAGCGAAGATCAGCTCATTGGAAATTTGATGTTCACGGCAGACAAGCCCCACGAACCTATCGACATCGCTATGAGCAGTACTGATGCCGAGAGATGGTTTGGCATTGCACCCCCGGATTTGAGTCTTATCGCCAGAAGCCGGAATCCCGACTGGCTTTATACTTACCTACGATCGTTTTATGTAGATGAGTCATCGAGTTTTTCGACGAATAACTTGCTTCTTCCGGGTAGCAGCATGCCGAATCCTTTGTGGGAACTGCAGGGGCTGCAAAGGGCTGTTTTTCACGAAGCCACGGATGATGCTGGCAACATGCATATGGAGTTCCAAGAGTTTGTTCCTTTGACCGAAGGGACTATGAGCAGCGCTGAGTTTGATGATGCGATAAGAGACATCGTAAACTTCCTAGAATACATCGGTGAGCCGGTCAAACTGCAGCGACAAAAGATTGGAATCTATGTGATTGCATTCCTCCTATTATTTTTCCTATTCGCATATTTATTGAAGAAAGAGATTTGGTCTAGCGTCCACTAACGCCGGACAATAAGAAAAACTACAAATTCCCATAGGAGATATGTATGGCGGTTGTCGCCAATAGACGGTCTGTTATGACCCTGTTTTCCCGACCCACGTGTCCTCATAGTCACCGGGTGCGGCTTGTACTTGCCGAGAAGAGCATCAACGTCGACATCGTCAACGTCGAAGGTGAAAAACTTCCTGAAGATTTAATGGATCTTAATCCTTATCACAGCGTACCAACCGTTGTCGACCGGGAGTTGGTTTTGTATGACTCCAGAGTGATTGTGGAGTATCTAGATGAGCGATTTCCGCATCCGCCATTAATGCCGGTGGATCCAGTGACACGCGCGCAGTTTCGCTTAGCTCTTTATCGTATCGAGAAGGATTGGTATACCCTGGCCGATCAGATCGACAACGACACTGAGAAACGGCGGGCCAACAAGGCGAGGAAAATCTTGCAAGAAAGCATCTTGGCTAGTGCCGAAGTCTTTTCCGCAAAACCCTACTTCCTTAGTGACGAGTTTTCGCTGGTGGACTGTACGATCGCACCGATCCTTTGGAGACTCCCGCACTTTGGGATTGAGTTGCCGGAGAAGGAAGCTGCACCAATCCTTAAGTTCGCAGAAACTGTCTTTGCACGTCGATCCTTCCAAGCTAGTCTGACGGAACTTGAGCAAGAAATGCGAATGTAAGTCGCTACAGGGAGTGTCATATCAATATTTCTAATATGACGTCTCGACGCCCTTATTTGATGAGGGCGATGCACGAGTGGATATCCGATAATGACATGACGCCCTACATCGTGGTGGATGCCACACAAGATGGCGTGTTTGTACCTGAAGACTACGTTGAAGACGGTAAGATTGTGCTCAATGTGAGTACTCTAGCGACTGAAGAATTAGAAATAGGAAAAGACTTAATCAGTTTTTCAGCGCGCTTCGGCGGTGTTCCAATTGATATTTTTGTTCCCTATGAGTCGGTTCTTGGCGTTTATGCTAAAGAAACCGGACAAGGTATGTTGTTCGCCGCAACCGATGACCCGGCTCCACCAGAAGATGATGGTCCGAGTCCGGAAGGAAAACCCCAAAAGCCGACTCTCAAACTGGTGAAGTAATCATGGTTCGTGTCGTTAAAGGCGACATCACGAAGCTAGACTGTGACGCCATTGTCAATGCGGCCAATGAATCGTTGTTAGGTGGCGGAGGCGTGGATGGCGCCATACACGCAGCCGCAGGACCTGAATTGCTAGAAGCATGTCGTGCCATCGGCGGTTGCAAAACCGGCCAGGCAGTGATTACGCCAGGCTTTGCTTTACCCGCCGACCATGTGATTCATACCGTAGGGCCAGTGTGGCGTGGTGGATTGTTTGAAGAACCACGGCTTTTGACCAACGCATACGAAAACAGCTTTTCTCTAGCCCAGGCCAATGGCGTAAAGACCATTGCCTTCCCGTGTATAAGCACAGGCATCTATGGCTATCCTTTAGAGGACGCGTGCCGTATCGCGGTTTGGGTCATGCAAAACTTCAATGAGGAATTCGATCAGATCATTGCCTGCTGTTTTAACGACGAAACCTTCACGCGATACCAGGAGCTAATCGGTTAAGGCAGATTTTTAAACGGTTTCAAAAGCGTCCTGGATCCACTCCACTTCAGTGGAACGGTTGTGGCGTGATATTCCAACCACATCAAAGCGAGCTATGCACTCTTGGTACATGGGGTGTTGTGTAATAAAGTGTTTAGCGGCTCGGATCAAGCGCCGTTGTTTCATTGGTCCCACAAGATCTACCGCAGGGCATATCTGCTTTGACTCACGATATTTGACTTCGACGAAAACCAGCTCCGATTTGTCTTGCATGATGATATCGACTTCACCGAGTCGGCACCGGTAGTTCCTGGAAACCAAGATCAGCCCATTATCCGAGAGGAATTCAAGCGCTAGGCATTCCCCATAGTCACCTTTATCTCGATGACTCGAAACCATTGAGCAAGTCCGTTGCTGATTCAGTATCCAAAGTTTCTTCTTCCGGTATGGGATCCGGAAGCAATTCCGGTATGCCGCCAACGAAGTGGGCCCAAGTCAGGTGTCTAAATATGCGGCCATTTCGCAGCTCTAAATTTCCAGTAAGTCCTGGAATCATTGTTTGCTGTTCTTCCTGGCTATTGGTGATCAAGGGGATGAGTCGATAAGCATCGAATCCCATTGCATACAGTCTACCTCTGCGATTGGATCCCGGTGGCCAAGATCTATCAATCGTTTGCTTAATGCCCCTTGCGAGGCCGTTGGTATTGAGTGACCAAGGCGTGTCCGGAAACATCACGCCAGAGAGTTCGCGGTTGGCCTTTTCATCGTCGTCATAGACCGATGACGTGGCATAAACCGGTAGGCGGTTGGCGTAATGAAATTTTAGTTGTGGCCGAAGCAGTCGCGCTCGATTGGCATCTGCGGCGACGAAAATAAACTGCGCGTCGTATCTGCGTCGCGGTTCAAACTCAAGCTTCATTCCTGTTAATCCTGCCACGTTGCGCATCCGTTGCCGGCTTTCGTGAAGGTGCAACAGTTCCGTTATTGGAACGGTGTAGTCTCGCTCTCTTGGGTTGTAGGTTTGATACGCCAGCAAAGTGCCACCTTGAGTTTCCAGGGCCGTTGCAAAGCTGTTAATGAGTCGATTACCCCACGCGGTGTTGGGAACCAATGCGATTCCTTGACTAAGCCCATCTGCAAGCACTCTGTTTGCGGCCTGTTCCGCTTCATCTTCAGGAGCAAGTCCGTATTGAAAAATACCGTTCGGTGCAGATACGTCAGGAGAGAGATAATTCAATGCTAAGACAGGTACCGAGCCATCGGCTACGATTAACAGGTCTTGAACTGACCTTTTGGTCAGAGGACCGACAATGAATTCTGCACCTTCGGCCCGAGCTTGATCGTAAGCGGGAATGACGCCTAGCTGTGTTACATCGTAAACTTTTATATTTGGTCTTTTGTGCGAGGTGTTGTGCTGAAAATAGCCAGCAAAAAATCCGTCCCTCACAGCGGAGCCCGTGTTTCTTAGCCGATCCGACAACGGCAATAACAATGCCACCCGATCTGGAAACTCCAATATCCGTCGATAGTCGCCCAATAGTTCTTGTAAAAGTCCAGTGCTGGCAGGGTGTTCAGGGTTGTTAATACCCCATTGAATAAGCTGCGATTCGAGTTCGAACGGGTTACGGCTTTGATCCCAATAAATGCTGCCCAACTCAAGCCATCCCTTGATTAGGGGGTCACGGTCATCCGGAAGCTCGATTTCCAATGGGCTTGTGGACAGGCCATCCCAAATCATTTTTTGATTTTCTAGAACATCGTCTTTATTTGTTAGCCAGACCTCCCGGTCAATAAGCGTTGCCACCGCGGTGGCTGTTGCCCCTTCCATGAATTGAGCCTTGGCTTGTACCTCAAGAACATCAGGTCGAATGTCTTCATCGATGTTTTGTAAACGAGCCAGTTTCAATATGGCCGTGCGTGGGGATTGATCGGCCAGATCCAAACGGGCATCCACGAGAGTTGCTTTTGCCGCCAGCTGTTCTGAGGGATCGCTAATTCGACTCAATCGTTCCCGGGTGAGCTGAAGTTCTCCGGCTGCCAAGAAACTTTCCGCTGCCTTAACATTGAACTCATTGGCTTGTTCTGATGAGGCACCGTCGGCCAGGCGTGTGTAAACTTGGCCGGCACGTCTATACTCGCCCCGTTGAAATGCCTGTTGGGCGCTGGCTTCAGAAACCGCTTGATTGCTAGAAGTGGCGGGTCGGTACGGTGTCGTAGAGTCGCAGCCGAAGATCAGAAGCAACGGCAAAACCATCATATATAATCGACGAGTTTTTGCGGGTGCAGGTGTGTGCATCACGGATTGTCCTAGTGTGGGGCAGTTTGACGGTTTAAGTGTCTTGGGTGTGGGGCGTAGTGTCAAATCGAATCGGTTGTTTATATGTTGTTGCAACGCCAATTGGAAACTTATCTGACGTGAGTCAGCGTGCGATTGTGACACTGGAGAGTGTCGATCTCATCGCAGCGGAAGATACCCGCCATACCCTTAAGCTGCTGAACCACTTGGGTATTGAGACGCCCCTGACATCGTTGCATGATCACAATGAGCGGCAAAAATTTACAAATCTACTCAAGCGTTTGCAGCAAGGTAAGGATATTGCTCTGGTGAGTGATGCGGGAACGCCGCTGATCAGTGACCCTGGCTATTTTTTGGTGTCCAACGCCATAGCAGAGGGTATATCAGTGCTCCCAATTCCGGGTCCGACGGCCGCCATTACGGCGTTATCGGTTTCCGGATTAGCAACTGATCGATTTGTTTTTCTAGGCTTTTTGCCGCAAAAATCTGCGGCTAGGCAGACCTTGCTTGATTCGGTGAAAAATGAAAAAGGGAGTCTCATTTTTTATCTCTCTGTACACAAGGTGCATCAAGACCTAAAAACCATTGGGGATTGTCTAGGCTGGCAAAGACAGGTATGCCTTGCCCGTGAAATGACTAAAAAATTTGAGCAGTATCGGCATGGTTCCCTGAAGCAGATTCATGATGCCATTGAATCCGGTGAGGAAACCAACAAGGGCGAATTTGTGCTGGTTGTGGCGGGCACCAGTGACGCCACCGGTGACACCGTGGAGATCACTTTGGATGACCTGCTATATGAGCTGTTAGATCATCTGAGTGTAAAGCAGTCGGTAAAAGCTGCGGTTGCGCTGACTGGTCTTAGACGCAATCACGTCTATCAGAAGGCCCAGGAGATAGCAGCGAAAAAGGCTTAAGCTGCTTGTCGCAGAACCGCGGTGATTGCTGTATTGTCAGGCTCGGAGTTGGCCAAGACAGTCGCTCAGCTCATTTATAGAGTGGAGAGGAAAGTCCGGGCTCCGCGGGTCAGGGTGCCAGGTAACGCCTGGGGGACGCGAGTCCACGGAAAGTGCCACAGAAAATATACCGCCTGTGTGTCACAGGTAAGGGTGAAATGGTGCGGTAAGAGCGCACCGCGTGGGTGGCAACATCCACGGCAGGGTAAACCCCACCCGGAGCAAGACCAAATAGGGGAGCAATCAGGTGTGACCCGCACCGCTCCCGGGTAGGTCGCTAGAGATGTGTGGCGACACACGTCCCAGATGAATGATTGTCCATTGACAGAACCCGGCTTATCGGCCAACTCCTTTTCCCCTGGTACCGGTCACCGACCATTGACTTAATTCCAGTCACTCTAAAAATACCTAGCTTAATCAAATAGTTGGAGATTCCACGGGTCGCACTGCAGGTAAAATAAGTCCATAAGTGGGTGACTGGCACTTGCTCGCTACGACAGTCGCTAAAAGCCGACAGGTTTGCCTGCGCGGATTGAGGTACCGGGCCCTTTTTTTTCGCTCCCGGAAGGCTTCGAATCTAACTTAAAGCACATTTTAAGCTCATGGCCTCAAGTGCATGATTTGTCGGGTTAAAACAGCAGAATTTTTGCTTAAAATTTACTCAGTTCAGAGGCTAAGTGACTGTGTCACAACCAATTTTAGACCTGTTCGGTTGACACACCATAGGACTGTAAGCATAGTGTCACGCAGTGGGAAAAAGTGGGAAAAAATGGGATTAGTCCCCTGATTAGACCGTCAAAATCATGTTCCGTGGAGTTAACAAAGTCAGCCTGGATGCGAAAGGGAGAATGGCCCTTCCGACACGCTATCGTGATCGTATCCAAGATCGATGTCATGGGAGTCTCGTGATTACCGTGGATCGTGATTATTGCCTTCTAGTTTACCCCTTACCCGACTGGGAAGAAATCGAAAGAAAACTGATCCGATTGCCTAGCCTAAACAAACAGGCACGGCGACTACAAAGACTCATGGTTGGTCATGCGACAGAGGTGGAAATGGACAATAACGGTCGCATCTTAGTTTCCGGTGAGCTTAGGGAGTTTGCCGGTTTGGATCGGAAGGGTTTGCTTATTGGTCAGGGTAACAAATTCGAACTTTGGGATGAGACCAGCTGGAACGAGCGCCGTGATGGTTGGTTGACCGAAGACGACACTGGGCAGGATTTGCCCAGCGAATTGGAATCACTGTCGTTATAGGGCTTGCTGGATGTACGAACACAAGCCAGTCCTATTTAAGGAGGCGCTGGAAGGGCTAGACGTGAAACCCGATGGGGTTTACGTCGATGCAACGTTTGGTCGTGGCGGGCATGCGGCTGGGATATTGGAACGCTTGGGTGGGGCAGGAAGACTGTTTGCGTTCGATCGAGATCCCGAGGCTGTGGCCCACGCAAAAGAACGATTTGGGGACGACAAAAGATTTTCCATTACTCACATGCAATTCAGTCGACTTGAAGAAGGTTTGGCGACGATGGGTTGTGTCGGGAGTGTGGATGGAGTGCTGTTGGATTTAGGTGTGTCTTCGCCGCAGATAGATAATCCTCAGCGGGGCTTTAGTTTTAGTCACGAAGGTCCATTAGATATGCGAATGGACACCGATGGCGGGCAAGATGCTTTGCAATTCTTAAGGTCTGTAGCTGAGCGGGATCTCGTACGCGTGTTACGCGAGTACGGTGAAGAGCGTTTCGCTCGAAAAATAGCGTCGCACCTTGTGCAGACTCGAAAGCGTTCGCCGGAGGTGTTTTCCAGCGGTGGCTTAACGAGTAAGGGCTTGGCCGATTTGATTATTGAGGCCATTCCATTTCGTGATCCAAACAAGCATCCGGCTACCAGAACGTTCCAAGCTATACGTATCTACCTAAACCGGGAATTGGACGAATTGAGAGATGTACTACCAATAGCGAAGAGCACCCTAAAGGTGGGTGCCCGTCTATGTGTGATTGCGTTTCATAGCTTGGAAGATCGAATCGTTAAACGTTTTATGCGCGACGCTAGCCGTGATGATCCCGTGTACGCAGGGTTACCTGACATTCCCGGCCACGCTAGAGCCACCATGAAACTTGTTACTAAGGCTGTCAAACCTAGTCGCCAAGAAATCGAAGACAATCCCAGATCACGTAGTGCGGTGCTGCGGGTAGCGGAGAGAGTGTTATGAGTAAGCGTGGACTCGTCATCGCATTCTTGTTGGTTTGGTTTAGTACTTTGGCCACAGCGCTCAGCATCGTGAAAGTCCGGCATGAGGCTCGGGCGCATTTTATGGAGTTACAACGTCTCGAAGCACGAATCGATGAGTTGGACATGGAATGGGACCGGCTGCTGATAGAAGAAAGCACCTGGTCAAACCATTCTCAAATTGAGCAAACCGCAAGGCAACGTTTGGCCATGCGTTTGCCTGCGCCATCGGAAGTGAAGGTTGTGCGACGATGAGACGGTCGAAGAAGAAGCCGTTGCGCGTGAAACAACAAAACCAATTTGCTTGGAGAGGTTATTTCGTGCAGGTGGTTTTCGGTGTTTGTGCGCTGTTGTTGTTTGTTCGTGCGCTAGATCTCCAAGTCCTGGATGATGGTTTCTTGGCGAATCAGGGTGAAGCACGGTTTTTGCGCACAGCCGATATTCCAGCCCATCGCGGAAAAATCACCGACCGATTTGGACGTCCACTGGCGGTGAGTACGCCCGTAGACACTATTGCGGCTAACCCTAAAGAGCTCGCGGAAATCAGCGATTTAGATTTTGATGGCTTAGCGAAGGTATTAGGTAAGGGGGTGGAACAGCTACGCCGAGAAATTGATCGTGCCGGCGACAAAGAGTTTATGTACTTACGACGACACCTGCGACCATCTCAAGCGGCCGCTGTGTTGAACTTGGAACTCCCAAGCGTTCGACGCATACGCGAATATCGACGTTATTACCCAGCCGGTGAAGTATCGGCTCACATTCTTGGGTTTACCAATATTGATGACATTGGCCAGGAAGGCTTGGAGTTGGCGTTTGATCAATGGCTGTCAGGCACCCAGGGTCAGAAACGAGTGTTGAAGGATCGCTTAGGGAGAACGGTCAAAGACGTAGAAAGCATTAAACCACCTCATGCTGGGAAGGACTTAGAGGTGAGTATCGATATGCGAATTCAGTATCTCGCATACCGAGAACTGAAGTCTGCTGTGGCTCGTTTGCAGGCTCGATCAGGTTCGGTTGTCGTATTGGACGTCAATACTAACGAAGTGTTGGCAATGGTGAATCGTCCATCTTACAACCCCAATAACCGCGGCGATTCCCCAGTGGCTTATTTTCGCAACCGTGCGGTGACCGATATCTTCGAGCCTGGCTCTAGTTTCAAACCCCTCATTATTGCGGCGGCACTCGAAAGCGGCATTTACCTACCCAAGACCAAAGTGGATACAAGTCCTGGTTTTTTACAAGTCGGACTAAAGACGATTCCTGATACAAAAGACTTTGGCTTAATTGACGTAACCGGTGTACTGACAAACTCCAGCAATGTGGGTGCTGCAAAAATCGCCTTGTCTCTTGAGCCCGAATACTTATGGTCGACGCTTGCACGATTTGGCGTTGGACGCCTCACCGACAGCGGTTTTCCGGGGGAATCGGCCGGGTTACTGAATCACTTTGATCATTGGCGCGAGATAAACCACGCGACCATTGCGTATGGATATGGACTCACTGTCAGTCCCATGCAGTTGGCCCAGGCCTACG
>JBCCFQ010000087.1:0-9309 GCA_039029655.1 Pseudomonadota bacterium
CCATGCTCGTTGGTGGCTGTGTCTGAACAAATCGATAGGCGATGTTCTGATTACTTCGGGCAGCAGCTCGGCTGCCGATATGACGGCATTCATGTTGTTCTCCAGGGAAGTTGACTAGGACTCTTCGGCTTCGCGACGTAGAACTTCCAGCACTTCGTGCCAACGGAAGTACCACTCTCACCTCGCCGGGTCAGTCATATCGAATTGAGTGTCCGGTTCGTCAGGTAGCTCATGATTGAGAGCTTCGAGTACCTGGCTATGGTCTTCTACCGTTCGCTGGCGGCACTTCGCGACCATGTGATCTGCCAAACCACCAACGATTTCAGCGAGACTGTCATCGTAAGAGATGCGGTTGATACCCTTCCTTTCGTCTTCTGAGCGCAGATCCATCGCTACTAGCTCAAGGTAGCGAGGTAGATCACGGGCCAATCGTTGCTCGGCATTGGTTTTGTCCATGTACCAACACTCATTCCAAGCCAATCCAACCCGACCGCACCGGTCGATGTCATGTTGGGCTGCTTGAGCTGCTTCGCGAAGCGTCTGTCTGTTGCGTTTGATTCTCTCGGCTAGCATTCTTCGGTTCTTGCGAAGCTTCTGACGCTCATGCTTCTCGGGGTTGGCGTCGCGCCACTGCTTCTTGCGTGCGCGATCCTTCGCCAGCTTGTCCTTGCGTTGTTGCGGTGTCATAGCGTCTCGCCGCTCTCGCGCAGCTTCTCGCTCACATCGCCTGCATTGGTTGTTTCTTGGTCTGTACTCATCAATCGTCTTTTCCTCACCGCATCGACTACAGGTCTTGATGTCCATGGCTGGTCTCCAATTCGTGTGGATAGCGGCAGGCAGCCAGGTGCTTGGCTTCCGCCGTTCTTGTTCCTGCTAGAGGTGGGGGTCGACTAACCGCCTGATGTCACAGGGCCAATAGATAGGGCTCTGCTAGAGTGAGGGGTCGAAGACAGACTCTTCTTGACTTGTCGAGAAAAGTTTCATAAGCTATTGATATGTAAGGATATTTACCAAAGTGAAGTGTTCTCACCTTGGCAACTACTTACCCCTCCTTGGACTAACCATTGAAGGTCTCTTCGGACCCAAGGAGTAAGCAATGAACGACTCAATCACACACCTTCTCATCCGCCGGTGCTTCCCTTCCTTCGATTACTGCCTGAGTCGCGTGCCGTACAAGCGTGGGCGGGGTCGATGGTTTGACACATGGGGAACCGAAAGCCGACACGAGGTTAGCCGCTGGGTACGGTTCGGTAGCCGAGAGCTTGTGCTGAGCTTCAGGAGAGCTTAGGAAGGAGCAGATGGTTGGCCGAGGGAGGTGCTTAGGTGTCTTCTTTGGTCGATCATGTACACTTTGGTCTTGCCAAAGTAAGCCAAAAGGACAGCACTATGAATGAATCAAACAACTCTCCAGCAAAAGTAGAAAGCACTGATATCTCCCATTTCGGCATTGATGACCGGCTACATGCTTGCATGGGAGAAGTAACCGAAGTCTTAAGGAAGTACGGCCTCGATGGTCGGATTGGACTTTCAATCCTGCATAATCATTTCCCGGTCGCCGACGATGAAATCATGTTCGAGCATGTAGATGAAGAAAATCGCGAGCAGACGTTTAAACCTGCAAAAAGAAGTGATTTAGATCCTGATGATGTGTTCGTCAGCATATGGGATCCATCAAACGGACGTGCTATGGGCTGTTGCCCGCGGACTCATGGCTGCCATTTGAACTTAGAAGACTTACCTAAATGGCACGTATGAAAGTTTGACAGTCGACGGGCCGGTTTCGGTTTGGCCCGTCTCTATTGCTTTCGCTTAACACCGTTGTTGTTCGGCGCGGTGTGATCAGCCATGAACGCAGGACGTCCACCTTCTTGGAGCTTCTGATCGATCTGCTGTTTGATGTACGCCAGCGCAGATCGATCAGCTCCTGCAACATCCCGCTGTAGTGGAATGGCAAACCAGCCACTGGCGCACACCATCCACACTAGCTCATGGCCATCATTGAGGCCAGCAAATGCCGTTGGCTTCAACGGAACATGGACGACCGCAAACGGCCACACCTCATGCGCATTCTTAGGCATCCGCACAAACCTGATCAGATCTGGATGGAGCTGTCTTACTTATTCGGAGCCATAAACGTGGGTCAGCACATTGACCGCGATCTTCGCCAAGAATCGTGACATCGGCTGATCGTGGGTATCGAACCGACCTGACATCGACATGCCGTCCTGTGTCTTGTCCACACGGCCTGTACCATGGCTAATCGACCGGCGTGGGCCTGATTTGCCTTCAGCACCTGACAACACCTGTCCCACCGCCGTGAGGAGACTTTGTTGTCCACAGACGACCCGAGATCATGATTACATTTGGTACAGACCGCGCCCGGATACAACGTCTTCTTACACCCAAGAGACTCCGGCACGATGTGCTCCAGTGCTTCGTCCGCTGTCGTCGGTTTGCCACAGTACACGCAGATCAACGATGTCATCCAGTCATGATAGTCGAGAGACAAAATAAACAGATAGCATGTGGGCAGACGAGCGCGTACGGAATCTCAGGCTCCCGCCTAGCTGACCGCAGTCAGATACCAAGTCCCGCTCGAAGCCACCAATGGCGCGGCCTTTAACCCATCTGTGCCAGCACAATGTGCCACCTGGTGTGTCTCCGGGTGCCTGAGCACATCCTGAAGGCATTGATCTAACTTGACCTGAGCGCCCGTAGACGGCTACCTATCAAAGGTTAGGTTCTGCATGGGACATGACCGTGGACAGCTCCTTCGAAGCTGCTGGGGCGGCACAGGGGGGGGGACCGCGACACTTCGACGTATTGAGTATGGGCTCGGAATTTCGCAAAAAATGTTTTGGAACTCTTGACCATAACAGCAATCTAACAGATAATTGAGATGATCTTAAAGATTTTTTGAGGACAAAAAGATGGATTCAGAAGGAACCGGAAGCGCCCTGATTGCCCATTGGGAATGGGCAGCCAAGAAGGGCTTGATGAATGCTAACACTGC
The DNA here is from genome assembly GCA_039029655.1 of Pseudomonadota bacterium. Classification (GTDB taxonomy): domain Bacteria; phylum Pseudomonadota; class Gammaproteobacteria; order Steroidobacterales; family JBCCFQ01; genus JBCCFQ01. Next base: position 3,014 of record JBCCFQ010000087.1, read on the forward strand.
AAACAGCCTGAAAACGGCCTGTTATCGCGTGTTACAGTCTCTCGGCGACGATCTTGATCAAATAGATATTCGTACACTGGATGTCGACGACACCCTCACGCGATTCCAAAATCTATCTGGCAAAAAATATACGCCAAAGGTGCTCAGTACATACCGCTCTAGATTCGTTCGCGCTGTCTCTATGTATATAGATTACCTAGAAGATCCCGGTGGCTGGAAGCCACCGACTCGAAGACCCCGTAAATCAAAGGTATCCCAGACCACTAAGAAACCCGTAGCAGAACCATCGCGCACTGAATCTTTGCCGAGCTTAGGGCCTTCAATATCAGGGAAGGATCACGTAGACTATCCTTTTCCATTACGCGAGGGCTTTATTGCCCACCTTATATTACCCAGAGACTTGAAGCAGGCTGAAGTGAAGCGGCTTGTGGCATTCATGAACACCTTAACAGTGGACTTCGAAGAAACTTAAACAGCAAAAAAAGGAGATAACAATGAGGAGGGATTTAGCCTCTGATGCTCGTTGCCTACCGGCATTGGGGGCCGTAACCGAGAAAGGCCCACATCAGCAATTGGCCTGAGAACCTTGACTGATGTGGGCCTTGGTAGGCCTTTGGCGGGGCGAGCTTGATGCGGCTGACGGCTTCCTATCTGCTCGGCCGGGGGTTTGATTCCCCCTCGCTCCACCTCTATTCGGCAAACATATTATGCGCTAATGTCACCAATATTGATAGTGACGAAGGTCGCAGGATGTTGATCAGGTTGGTTTTTTTTGAGTATCTAAGCCACCGCCAGATAAGCAGAGGCCTCCACGAGGGAGGCCACTTAGTCACCCCTAGAAGCTTGCTGACGCTCTCCAGAGGTGGCCTACCGAGGTAGGACTTCACGGGCACTAGGCCCAACTTAGTACTTATTATGGGCCCGCCAGGGCCCTTTTTCAATTGGACTAGGTCACATATTTGGCCGGATCTATCCCCAGGCCCCACAGGACGCACCGGTCGATAGCCTCCATGTCCACCTTGATAGCCTTGACCTTGGTGTACACGCGGCCCCGTTCTCGTGACTTGCTGTATGGGTTCGAGCAGCGGTCCCAGGAAATAGTGGCGACATACTCGCATTGGGCGTATCGAGGTGTACCCTGGCCTCCCCAAGCCAACGGCCAGCCGATAAAAGAGCGATGGTCCATCTGGTGCGTGTGTGGACTGTTAGGGTCCATCGGAGGCTTCGAACTCAGCGGCACAACTGTGACCAGTCGCCCACGCTTCAACTTGTTGTTCTGGACCACGATACATGGTCGCATTGTCTTGCGCATTTCGGGCGGAATTGCGCTCCCCCCCTTCTCGAAGTTCACGACAATGATTCTACCTCGATCCGGCCTAAACTCCATTGCCATTCCTTCTTCGACTTAACAAGTTGACAGCCTTCAGCTTATCCTCAGTTAACACCGACAGATACCGGGTGGTCACCGATATGTCCTTGTGACCCAGAAGGTCCCTCACAGCAGCCAAAGAAGCGCCCTCACGTATCAAAGTAGACGCCACATGGTGTCGCAGGATGTGAGGCGAGATGTGAGGTAGTTTGGCCATGTCCTTGAGCCGAGCCCACGGCTTGCGAATGCTGTCTACCGGGAAGATCCGCTCGCCCTTCTTGGCGAGCACTTCTTGGCCTTCATTGGTGCTCCCTGTGACCCGCTCGCTGTTATACCGCTGAAGGTCGTCAACCAGATCATCAGAGATAGGTATCCGCCGGGTCTTTGAGTTTTTGGTTCTAATACCGGGGAACGTGATCATCCGGTTCTTCTGATCTACATCTCCCCATCGCAACTCTAGCACTTCATTCCTTCGGCCACCGGTGTTCAGCATGATGCGGAGATACATAGGAAACCACAGTGGGTGCAGTTGTTTCTCCTTCGAAGTACCGAAATGCGATAGGTATTCCCAGCGTTCGATAGCAGCTTCCAGGCGTGACCACTCGTCATCATCCAGCATCAACTTGGTGGACTCGTTATCCACTGTTGGTGACTGCACTTTGGTTGCCGGGTTGACACGAAGATCACCCCACTCGACAGCCAGGTTCAGCACCCGGCGAAGATCGCCCAGCCCACGCTTCACCGTTGATGGTTTCAGCTTCTTGAGTGACTGCACCTTCCATGTCTCAATTTGGTGGGTAGTCAGATCCTTCAGCATGGTGTTGCCGATGGTTGGATTACTGGTGACGAAGTGGTGTTTGAGACGTTTCAACGTTCCATAACTATCCTGCCGAGCAGACTCACACCAAGTCTTGAACTTGCCGTCGATGTAATCCTTCAGCAGGAGCCGGGACTGTTTGACTGTTTGTTGCTCGACCTTCAACCGGTGTTGGATTTCCAGCACCTTGGCCCGGGCTTCTTTTACGGAGACATCTGGGTAGGTACCTAAGGTCTCCTTGTGCTGGACTCGACCCTGACGATAACGGGCGTGCCAAGACTTCTTACCTGATGGATGGACTTCTAAGGTGAGTCCGTCTTCGGCAATTGCATAGCGTTTTGGCTTCGGCTTTAGTGCGCGTACTTTGTGCTCAATCAGTCGTCTCGGCATGTACATAAACGTAGCACAAGGAGACTCGTTGGGGACTCAAAGTGAGTCACAGCACGTGCATTGCGCTGGCTCAGAAACAATCAAAGCCTCCGAAGAGGCTTTAATTTTTTCCTAAAATCAGGAAGTTATTGGAGCGGGAAACGAGACTCGAACTCGCGACCCCGACCTTGGCAAGGTCGTGCTCTACCAACTGAGCTATTCCCGCAATAATTGATCTTTCCTCGACATCCATGTCTTAGCGACGGCGGTTTCTTCTAACCACCTGCCCCGGCTTCCTTGCCGGTGCGTTCGCACCTTTCGAAGTGTTGCTTCGAATTTGCCCTTTGGGCAAAGCGGTACTCACCCCTGTGCTGACGCACCCCGCTATTCCCGCAATAACTGGTCTTTTAACCGGTCATTTGCCTTCGGCAAATGGTTGTTTTTACTGGATCCTGGCCTTCGCCAGGATGACGGCTGGGGCTGTCTCAGTCTCGCCGTGCCATTCACCCAGGGCGAGAGATTCTCCACAGGCTTAGTGGTGCTGTCAAGGACTTAGCGTCAGCCGGAGTTCTTGAGCACCGGCCAGGCGTTTCTGAGGTAAATGGCCATGGACCAGAGGGTCAACCCGGCAGCAAACAGGAGGCAGTAATAGCCGATCAGATAGGTGTGCTGGATAAACAGTAGTGGCTGCTCCCACAGCATGAGAATCACGGCGATTATCTGAAACGTGGTCTTGTACTTACCCACATTGGACACTGCCACATGGTGGCGCTGCCCCAGCTCTGCCATCCATTCCCGCAATGCCGACACGGTGATCTCACGACCCACGATAATGGCGGAAGCAATGGCCATGAGTTTGGTGCCGTCCTTACCCGTGAGCAGGAACAACGCTGTGATCACGATCAGCTTGTCGGCCACCGGATCAAGAAACGCCCCGAAGGCAGAAGTTTGACCCAGGCGCCTTGCTAAATAGCCATCCAGCCAGTCAGTTATACCGGCCAGAGAGAAAATGATGGCAGCCGCCGGGCCGGACCAAGTCACCGGCAGATAAAAGGCAATCACAAACAGCGGAATAAGCGCGATTCGCAACCAGGTAATGGTGGTGGGTAAGTTATTTGTCATTCAATTCGCTTAAACGCCGTGGAAACGGTCATAGATTAACTCAGCCAGACGTCTACTGATGCCCGGCACTTGTAATAAATCGTCAACACCTGCCTTGGTCACACCCTGTAGACCGCCAAACTGGCGCAACAAATCCCGACGTTTCTTTGGACCCAATCCAGGAATATCTTCCAGTCGCGACGTTTTGCGGGTTTTTGCCCGCTGACCCCGGTGCCCGGTAATGGCAAACCGATGGGCCTCATCGCGAATCTGCTGAATAAGATGCAATGCAGCGGAATCCGCTGGCAGTATAAGTGGGCGTTTTTCACCCGGCAAGAACAGTTGTTCGTAACCCGGCTTGCGACCCGGACCTTTGGCAATACCAACGATCATCACGCCATTGATTTGTAGATTCTCAAACACCTCCACGGCTTGTGTGACCTGCCCCTTACCCCCGTCCACGAACAGCACATCCGGTAGTGGCGCCTCCCCTTTTTTGAGTCGTTTGTATCGACGCTCTAGGGCCTGATTCATGGCAGCGTAATCGTCACCTGGCTCAATATCGCGAATATTGAAACGCCGATAGTCAGTTTTTCTCGGGCCTTCGGAACCAAACACCACACAAGACGCTACCGTGGACTCCCCTTGAGAATGACTGATATCGAAACACTCTAACCGTTCCGGGGTATCACCGAGGTTCAACACCTGTCGCAAAGATTCGTAGCGCTTTTGCAGAGAATTGTCGGTGGCAAGACGCAGAGCCAGTGCCTCCTTTGCGTTCTTCTGTGTCATTTCCAACCAATGGGCTCGATCACCACGAACCTTGGTTTTGATAGACACTCTACGCTCAGCCCGTTCCGCAAGTACCTCTTCCAACAATGGCTGATCCTCGATGTCGCCACTCAACACGATTTCTTTGGGCACCTCGTGACTTAAATAGTACTGGGTGACGAAGCTGGACAAGACGGATTGGGGTTCCTCATGTTTATTCGCTTTTGGAAAGTACGTCCTAACCCCGAGATTCCTGCCCTTTCGAATAAACAATGTCGCCAAACAATGTAATCGACCTGAGTATTCGTGAAACACCACATCTACATCTAGACGTCGATCCCGACTGACAAACTGTTTTTCTTGGGCCTTTTTCAAAGTGGCAATTTGATCTCGATATTGAGCTGCCGATTCAAAATCTAAGTCCTGGGAGGCTTCATCCATCCGTGCACCTAGGTCTTCAATCACCTCATCGTTTCGCCCTTCCAAAAACTTCACTGCGTGTTCAAGATCCTGACCATAGTTGGCCTCCGAAATAAGGCTGACGCAAGGCGCAGAACAACGCTTTATCTGATGTTGCAAACAAGGACGGCTGCGATTGGAGAAAAATGAATCCTCACAACCCCTGATTCGAAACAGCTTCTGTAACAGATTGATGCCTTCCCGGACAGACTTAGCACTGGGGTAAGGGCCAAAAAACCGTCCAGGTTGCTTGCGTGACCCCCGATAAAAGGTAATACGTGGATATTCGTGCTCGGTGATACGCACATAGGGATAACTCTTATCATCCCGAAGCACCACGTTGTATCGAGGTTGATAGCGTTTGATGAGGTTGTACTCAAGAATCAACGCTTCGGTTTCCGTCCCGGTAATGGTCACCGATACATCCGCGACGTTTTTCATCAAAGCCCGTGTCTTAGGAATAAGATCCGCACCACTTTGAAAGTAGCTGGATACCCGAGACTTCAAACTTCGTGCTTTACCCACATAAAGCACCGTCCCCTTTTCGTCCAGCATTTGGTAAACACCGGGGCGGGTGGAGAGGTTCTTTAGGAAAGTCTTGGCGTCGAAGGGATCGGGCATGCGGGCATGATACTAGAAGGTCAATGTTTATGGATTTGGGCCTCTGGCTTCAGGCCTCGGTCGGCGCATAAAAGAACGGACCCGAGGTCTGAAGCCCGAAGTCCGAAGTCCGAAGTCCGAAGTCCGAAGTCCGAAGCCGACTGTCTAAAAAGCCTCGTACACATTCAAGCTTCCGCAAGCTCCTTCGCCCTCGTCACCACCTCAACAAACATCTCCTCGGTCAATCGTCGAGTGTTGGTGTTGTATCGACTACAGTGGTAAGTATCCACCAGGGTCAAATTGGCTTCGATTTCATGGACCGCACCGTGGGCAAACTTAGCCGTGCTCAGCTTCAACCCCAGCGCTTTAAGCACTGCGTTGTGGGCAATCACGCCTAAAGCCAACACCACCGTAGGCGACGGCATTGCCTCAATCTCCCTGGCCAAAAACTGATTACATGTATTGATCTCAGCCCCCACCGGTTTGTTCTGAGGTGGTAGGCACTTCACGGCGTTGGTGAGACGGCAGTTTCTTAAAGCAAGACCGTCTTGTCGGCGTACTGCTTCCGGTTGATTGGAAAGCCCCAGATCAAACAAGGTCTGATACAACAGGACCCCGGCATAGTCACCGGTGAAGGGTCTGCCCGTGGCGTTTGCGCCGTGCATCCCAGGCGCTAATCCAACGATGAGCAAATTGCATTCTTTATCTCCAAAGGGTTCTCCTGGACCGCAGTGATAGTCTGGATACTTCTCTTTGGTTTCATCCAAAAAAGTGGCCAGTCGTGGGCATAAACGACAGTAAGGATCAAAC
>JBCCFQ010000088.1:0-9290 GCA_039029655.1 Pseudomonadota bacterium
GCCAGAGTTATGCCAACACGCCAAGGCCTAGTATGATTCTAATTTTAGCACATAAGCATCTGTTTTTTATGTGCTTTGAGACCCCAAGATTGACCTTATGTCAAGCCCAGATGGGCCGGTGGAACAGGCGGTTTGGGTTTTGTGATGTGGATCACGGTCCCAGTATGGGTGTTGTGAATACACTCCCTTTTGAGAAATTGCCAGGAAAGCCTGAGCACAATAAACGGTATGAAAAGCCGCTCTCGATAACAAGAATTGGGGATTTTAGGGAAACCGTCCCCTACGTAAAACAAAAACAGAAAAGAAGTAAAACTTAAGGACGTCCAAGATGAAACCGTTCAAGACTGCGCCGGTTAATGCCGGTCCAAACCTCAGCCTCTTGAAAAATGGCCTTATGAAACTACGCTGGTCTGCCATGAGTGCAGCCGTGATGTTCCTAAGTGTCGGCATGACGCCACAAAGCGCCTACGCCGCCACACCAGGGCTACCTTTTACAGAGGATTTCGCAAACACAGACCTACGTGACGCTGCCGTCACCTACGCAGATTGGGGCGGCGGTCAGCTGCAACCTTTCTTTGGTGATCGACTCAGCAGTGCGTTGATTTCAGACAATGTCACACCCATCAGTATCAGCGAAGATGAATTTCCATCTCGTAACTTTGGTGTAGGGGACGCGGATGGCGATGGCTACCTCGACTTACTGACCGCCGAATCCTTTCAACGAAATCGACTTTATCTCAATACCGGCATTTCATCGCCCTTCGGCGGTATTACTGGTAGTGACATCGATACTCTCAGGCAAACGACTCGCTCCGCAAGCTTGGTTGACCTGGATCGAGACGGCGATTTGGACGCTGTATTCGGCAACACCGGCCAAGAAAACCGGTATTACCTGAACAATGGCACCGCCGATCCATTCAATGGCGTTACGCCAGTTAACATTAGTGCCTTACGACGGAACACCTGGCTTTTGGCCATAGGTGACCTTGACGATGACGGCGATATGGACATCATTGCTGGTAACCAGGAAGGTACCGGCGGCCCACAAGCTAACCGCTTGTACCTAAACCGTTTGGCAGAAACAGGTAGTTTAAGTTTCACCAATGGTGTTGACATTGATATTGTCGGTGAAGACACCCGATCTGTTCACTTAGGTGATATGGACAATGACGGTGACCTGGACTTGGTCGTTATGAACTTTCGTCAGACCAATACAGTTTTCCTAAACCAGTTGGTGGAAGGTGGCACTTTGGTTTTTGACGCAGGCACCCCATTCGGTGCAGCGCCTAACAACGCCCAATTCGACGGTTTTGACACCTTTACGGCGGGTCTCGGTGACTTCAACGGTGACGGATTCCTAGACGTCATCGAAGGCAACCAACTTCCAGACCAGAACCGAATTTACTTTAACGATGGTTTTGGTGGATTGCCTGGCGGTTCAAACGTCGGCAACAGTGGTAACGAGACCACAGTAGCTGTTGCGGTAGGCGACGTCGACCGTGACGGAAACCTTGATTTCATCGCCGGAAACAACACCCAACGGGATCGCATTTACTTTGGTAACGGCGACGGCAGCTTTTCCAGCGGCACCAACGTATCCAACGATGCCTTGGTCACTTACGGACTAGCTTTGGCGGACTTTGACAATGACGGCGATTTGGACCTGGCTTCAGCTAACCAAAACGATCTAAACCGTTTCTACAATAACCGGGGATTGATCAATCCGCTGTCAGGGGTTACCGGAACAAGCCTCAGCGGCAACTTCCGCTCTAATGAAGTTGCCATTGGCGACGTGGACGGTGATAACAATTTGGATCTGATTTTTGCCGACCAAAATACTCAAAACCACGTTTATACGGGTAATGGCGACGGCACCTTTGACAACGCGCAAAACGTCACCGGCGACAGTAACAACACTCAAGGTATTGCCATCGGAGACCTTGATCTTGACGGCGACCTGGACTTAGTGACTGCTAACCAGAACCAACGGGACCGCGTCTACCTAAACAATGGCAGCGCTTCCTTTACTGGCAGCAACATCAGTAACCTGACGGATCCTTCGTTCGCCATCGAACTGGCAGATTTGGATTCGGATGGTGACCTAGACGTTGTTGTCGGCACTCGAAACAACAATCCCGATCGACTCTACTTCAACAACAGAATCCAAAACGGCACGTTCTCCTTGACGGGTTCGTCTAACCTGGGTTCTGGTCGAACCACAGAGTCCATTGCTTTCGGTGATATCGATGAAGACAACGACATCGATTTGGTTGCGGTTGGCAGTGGTAACAACCAATTCTTTAGAAACAACGGCGGTCTCAACCCAAGTTTTGCCGCCAGCAACGTTCCTAGCAGTGGCGCCCTCAGCACAGGCGTAGCCCTTGCTGACTTGGACGGGGATGGTGACTTGGACATGGTTGTTGCGAATAGCAACACCACCGATGACCAGGTGTACATTAACAACACCATTCCGTCTGGTACTTTTGGTTACACCTCATCAGACCTGGATGACGGCGCTGCTCTGAACAGCACCAGTGTATCCATTACTGATTTTGACGATGACGGAACACTCGACGTTTTGATTGGTGTTAGCGATGGCCCGAACCGTTTCTACAAGGGTCTCGGTAATGGCACCTTCGAATCTGGGATCTCTATCTCCAACGACGCAAATAACACACAGTTTATTGCTGCTGGAGACTTTGACGAGGACGGAGACTCCGAAGCCGTGACCGCTGAATGGGCGCCTTCAAACCCAGGCGTTGCCAACCGTGTTTATACCGTTGGCCCAACCACTGCACGAACCCTGTATGGTTTGGCACAGTCTATTCGCGTAGATACGGAAACAAACAACATTGCGAGCGCAACTCTGCAAGCAACCCCAGCGTTGCCCATGCACGCGACCGCAGACTTCTACATGAGTAACAACGGTGGTACCACGTTCTACAAGATCGTGCCCAACGTACCATTCAACTTCCCCAGCAACGGCACCGACCTGCGTTGGAGAGCGAAGTTAAATACAATATCTCCATTGAACCTACCGGTACTTGGTCAAATCAACATTGCGTTGAACGCGCCTCCTGTACCCGTGGGTAGCATCAGCAACCAGAATGGCACCCAGAACCAACCGTTCGGTCCTCTGGATGTTAGCGGTAACTTCAATGATCCTGATGGCGACGATCTTGTATTTAGCCTGATTGGTGCACCTGAAGGGACGGGACTGACCATTGATGGCATCACCGGAATTATTTCCGGTACGCTGACCAATGCAGACGCAGAGGCCTCGCCTTTGGCATTGACGGCACGAGCCAGTGACGGTGGTTTAAGTGCAGATCAAAACTTCTCCATGACCGTGGCGAATGTGAATGACGCACCGTTCTTTGTGACCACCAACCCGCCGTTGACTGCGGTTGAAGGACAACCTTACACCTACAACATTGAGGTGGATGACCCTGACAGTGGTGATACCCTCACCATTACCGCACCTGGCCGTCCGTTGTGGTTGACCTTAACCAACTCAGGTCCTAATGCCGCTACCCTGTCGGGTACCCCAGGCACCACGGACGTGGGTGACAATGCGGTTCAATTGCGTGTTACAGACAACACCGCCGAAACCTTCCAAGACTTCACCATTAACGTCTTGGCAGACAGTGACGGCGATGGTGTTCCCGACATCAATGACGCCTTCCCCAATGATCCTAACGAGTCAGTGGATACGGACGGCGACGGTATTGGTAACAATGCCGACACCGATGACGACAACGACGGCATGTCTGACATCTACGAGAACCTCAACGGCTTGGATCCATTAGTGGATGATGCCGACGAAGATCCGGATAACGACACCGTCACTAACTTGAACGAGTTCCTCCAAGGTACCAATGCTCAAGATCCTGACACAGACAGCGACGGCGCCGATGACGCTGCTGACAACTGCCCGGTTGACACCAACCCAGGTCAAGTTGACAGCGACAACGACGGCTCCGGTGATGCTTGTGACCAAGACTTCTTACGAAGTATTGCCATTACGTCTGACGTGAACGGCAATGGCGCAAGTGAAGTGGCTGCGGTCAGAATCACTAATGCCTTAGGTATCGAAGTACAAGTGAGCGACGGTTCTACCGGTGGCACACTGTCTACCTACAGCTTCCTGAGTGCTGACTGGGCCGCTCGAGAGTTAATTACTCTTGAAGGGGCTGGCACAACAGGTGGCCCTGCTCTGGCTCTGGTAGCCCGACGCGTAGCTGATGGTGTACCCATTGTTCAAATCAAGAACGCGAATGGTGGTGCCGCAGTAGGTAACCTGTTCCCCTGGAGCTCTGCATGGCAGGTACTGGATACCGACGTCATCGACGGCTATGCACCAGGTGGTGGCCCAGCTGTTGCAACCCTCGCGGTACGCAAGAGCGATGGCTTACCCGGTATCGAGATGCGAGATCCTGCCACAGGCGCTCTCATCAACATCGTATACCCATTAGGCTTTGGCTGGACGCCGCTACAACTCGCCATCATGGACGTTAACGGCAGCCCAGCAGTTGCGGCACTTCATACCCGCGACACTGACGGTCTAGCGATCGTTCAAGTCAGAGACGCTGCTACCGGAAACTTGGTACGCAACGTGTTCCCACTTGGACTAGGCTGGAGCCCGGTTGAGTTGAAAGCCATACCAGACCTCAACGGCAACGGCGTTGATGAAGTCGCTGTACGAATGACCCGAGACTCTGATGGTCTTGAAATCATTCAAATCCGCGACGGTTCAACCCAAGCCTTAATCAGCAACGTTTACCCAATCGGCGCCGGTGGCGGTGGTTGGACAACGAGAGAGTTTGAGGTTGTGAATACCAACGGTGTAATCGCTCTTGGCATCATGTCAACGAGAGATTCCGACGGACAGGTATTTGTACAGACTAAGAACGCTATAAATGCAGCCATTTTAAATTCAGTGTTCTTTATCGCACCTCCCTGGGAGTTACAGCAATCCTTCGAAGTCATGCCAAACTTCAATGGCGACAATGACGACGAATTGGCGATCTTGCAACGTAACACCAGCACCGGTGACCGTCTGGTTCAAATAAGAGATTCCGGGAACGATGCAGTTCTAAGGAATATCTTCCAACCAGACTAAGCTGATCTTGGACGTCAGCAGCCAAGAGGCGGCCCTTTGGGCCGCCTCTTTTTTTGTCCAACAAATCTGCAATAATGTGTAGCGGAGCCGGAGTTTCTTGCCGTGCTTGACGTCAACGGGCCGGCCATTGCGACGCTGCATACCCGAGACGCCGATGGTCTGACCATTGTTCAAGTTCGAAACGCCAGCAACGGCAATTTCATTCGCAACGTCTTTCCCCTAGGTCTTGGTTGGAGCCCTCAGGAACTGCGAGCGATACCCGACCAAAACGGTAACAGTGCCGATGAAATCGCAGTACGGATGACAAGAGACACCGATGGTTTGGAGATCATCCAGATTCGTGACGGGCTAACCCAAGCCCTCATCAGTAATGTGTATCCCATCGGAGCGGGCTTAAGTACTTGGACTACCCGGAAATTTCGGGCCGTGACCACAAATGGCATAACAGCACTGGCCATACTGTCTACCCGGCACAGCGATGACCAAGTCCTGGTGCAAATCAAGAGCATTCAGACAGGCGCCGTGGCTAATAACGTCTTCTTTATTGGCGCGCCTTGGGAATTCCAACAAGACTTTGCTGTGGCCCCTAATTTCAATGGAGGCGACGACGGCGAGATTGCGGTGCTCATGAGAAACACCAGTACCGATCAGCGCTTCGTGCAGATCCGCGATTCCGAGAGTGATCAGGTTATTCGGAACGTGTTCCAGCCCAATGAATGAAGGTGGCCCGGAAGCATAGGGGCCATGCATTTCAGCATGGCCTCTGGGAACAAAAACAGTTATTTTTGGGTCTCTATTCTCATGAAGGAGAATACCGTGGTACCCATAGACCAGCTAGCCCCAGAAGACAAACAATCACTGCGGGACGTGATGGACGCGGCGGCAAAGCGCGATCCAGATTCCCCGTGTTGCATGGGCGAAGCTTTTCAACGACTACAAGAAGAAGCGCCGACTTTTTTAAGAGGTCGTATCGATCAATTCTCGGAAGTGCTCACCATGTCCATGGATCCTGACTGGGATTTACCCCTGCTGGATCAGAGTCGAGTGTTTGCTGCTGGAAAGTACTTACGCGAACTCAAACAAGGCCAGCTTTGCCCGATAGAATGCTCTGTCTTAAGCGCATTGGCCCTGGATCTGGTGGGTAGCGATATGCGTGGAGAACTTGAGCTGTATAAGGAGTTCCTGAATTTTCGCCAGGAAAACGGCGTTGATTTAACGCGACCAGAATGGCTACGCCACAAGAGAGAACAGACTCAAAGCGAGAAGCGTTCTTTGTTCGGATCAAAAAGAAGTAATATTCGGTTACCCGGGCCGGCTTAGCGGCGAGCTCACAATAGGCGGTCAAAATCCCGAGACAATTGGGGCGCCAAGCGATGCAAAGTCTCTCTGGTCTTGGCAATAGCCATAGCAATCATCCGCTGATCCCCAGAGGGGGCTTCCAGGTCCTGGGCCGCAAGCAACTCTTCCTTTAGGTCTTCAAGCTCTTTCATATGACGGTTGAATTCCGACTGTAAGTCGTCACGTTCCACGCGCTGTTGGTGTTGAGTCAAGCTATTCATAAGATACCCAGCATAGGCCTTCAATTAGATTTTTCGTCGCCGATCATTACTTTGGATTCGTCGGAATCCGATTAAGCCCTTCGCCAATCCTGGGCTATTCGTAGGTATGGATGCCGCAAAGCGGAATTTCGGCACAAGAAGTCAGAACCACTAGCGTCGTTATGTCGCGACAGGCAGACAGATTACGACTGCCCATGTTCTAATCAGGGTAGTAAACTTAAAGGACCTTTGGGACATGGCAGGTGTCCAATCACAAACTGGCCTTGGAGTATCGAACCCATGAGAGTTCCCAGCCTGAACATCCTAGTCTTCGGCCTTTTTCTCTTTTCGCTCACTGTACCCACCGACGCTGATGCGAGACGAGGAGAAGCACCACGAAGTCAAAGCACCTACGCAAACGATGTAAAATCCTTGCGTCATGTGGCATCCCAAAAGATGTCTCGACTCGATGCGGCGGAGCTGCTCAAGGAAGACGCCGCACAACCAAAAGGCGTGCCCTTAAGAATCAGTGTCCCGGAAACCCTAAATTTGTTGGTTGACGATAACGCCTGGGAGACGTTACCCGATGGCGGTCGATTATGGCGGCATCGATTCAATGCACCTGATGCCACTGACTTGAGATTTGGCTTTTCTAGATTTTCCCTGCCAACAGGTGCCACCCTACATGTCATTAGCCAAGACCACGATTTTTACGAAGGCCCCTTCACCAACGACGACGCCAATCAATCCGGCACCTTTTATCCACCCATGGTGCCTGGATCCAATGCTGTCATAGAGGTGTATTTGCCCAAAGGGTCACAAGACTACCAGCTGGAACTGTCATCTGTTTACAAAGGTTATCGAGATTTCCTGGGTCGCAGTGGCGGACCGAATCTGGCCAAGATTGATTTTTGTGACAACGATGTGGTTTGTCCCGAAGGGGATCCATGGCGGGACGAGATACGAAGTGTAGCCCAGTACAACTTTACATTGCCACAAGGTGGATTTGTCTGCACAGGCAGTTTAATCATGGATGCAGAGCGCTCCTTCACACCTTATTTCTTGACTGCTTATCACTGTATGTCATCACAATCCGTCGTAAACACCGCAACTTTCTATTGGAATTTCGAATCCCCGGTTTGTGGTCAGCTCGATGGTGGACCAAGAAACCAAAACCAGTCGGGGGGAACCCTTCGCGCCACACGTCAAGATGTGGACATGACGTTAATCGAACTAGCTCAAGAACCGGATGAAGCGTTTAACGTCCACTATGCAGGTTGGGACAGAAGTGGCAATACGCCTCAAGGCAGTGTCGCAATTCATCACCCAGCAGGACAAGAAAAAGTCATTAGCTTTAACAATGATCCTTTAACTGTCACAGGCAGTTGTATCGCTGCAAGCCCTAACAACACCCACTGGGAAGTAGACGATTGGGAAGACGGCACCACAGCCGGTGGTTCTTCAGGTTCAGGATTATGGGACCCGGCAAACAAACGCATCGTCGGTTTTCTCAGTGGCGGCGCGGCATCTTGCACGGTTATCGATTTTGACTGCTACGGCCGAGTCTCCATCGCATGGGACGGCGCCAACGCCGGTTCGCGCCTACGGGATTGGTTAGACCCTAACAACACGGGTATTACCGGTATTGACGGGAGCGACAAGATTCTCATCACCTACTCCGGCAATATGAGTATGCAAGACGACACCAACAACACCGGCGCCGGTGAAGTGATGGCTTTGCGTCTCCAAAACGGTGACATAAAAGCACAGGTCAGCGATGCGAACACCGGTATTCGAGTCGGTGATTTGACTTTTCTTAGCGACAGTTGGACCGCCCAAAATGTGTTTGGTATGCCCGCCTTGCCCGGCAGTAACAGCACCGGTACCGCCATTCTTGCAACACAAAACAGCGATGGCTTACCCATCATCCAAGTCAAGGACGCCAGCACCGGTGGACTGATTAATAACCTGTTTCCATGGAGTGCTGCTTGGAACATATTGGATACGGATATGGTGCCGGGCGCAGCCGGTGGATCTGCTGCACTGGCGGCGCTGGCCAGTCGGAAAAGCGACGGTTTGATGGGTGTAGAACTGAAAGACCCCAGCAACAACAGCCGTATTCGATTGATCTACCCCTTAGGATTTGGCTGGTCAGCCATTAATCTCGAAGTGGTTAACGTGAACGGACAATGGGCCGTAGCTACACTGGCGACCCGTGACGCCGATGGCTTAGCCATTGTTCAGGTACGAGATGCCACAAGCGGAAACTTAGTCAAGAACGTGTTTCCCTTGGGACTCGGTTGGACGCCGCTAGAAATTAAAGCGGTCCCAGATCTGGATGGCAATGGTGTCGATGAAGTCGCGGTTCGAATGACCCGTGATATCGATGGTTTGGAAATTATTCAGATTCGAGACAGCTTAACCAATAACTTGGTGAGTAATGTGTATCCCATTGGAGCTGGCGGCGGTGGATGGAGCACGCAACGGTTTGAGGTCATCGATATCAATGGCGTCACCCATTTAGGAATTCTCTCCATCGCCGATTCTGACGGGCAGATTTTGAATCAAATCAAGAACGCGGCAACCGCCGCCATCGTGCGTAACGTGTTTTTCATAGGTCCTCCCTATGA
>JBCCFQ010000089.1:0-9284 GCA_039029655.1 Pseudomonadota bacterium
CAGGTGTCGATGCAAACGCCAAGCCGCTCGGATTGATTGACGTTTCGGATGATGTATTCCAAATGTTGGAACTTCCAGCCGAGGTTACTCCCCTGCCCTGCTGTATTTTCCAGCAGCGGATAGGTTGTGAGTTCTTCGGTTCGCTGGTGGATCTCGTCCAGCGAGGCGACGATCCTATCAAGCCCTTCGGATTCGGAACTGGTCGAACGTCATCAAGTTGCTCGTAGTCTAATACGTTGACGATATCTTGTATGTGGGTTTCAAGCCCGACATCAGGACCTGTTTGGTGAATGCGCTCGCCACATCCGGTGAGGGTCGGTGTAAATACTCGATGACCAAGATCTTCTAGACGGTTTCGCACATCCCGCCAGACCCAGCCGCCATGCCACGTACCGTGAACTAACACAAAGGTCTTTGGAGCGTTTGCCCGAGCGGTTCCGGCTGTGGCTAATAGTCCGCCCGCTGCGCTCGCTTTAAGGAAACCACGACGATCAATCATGTTCATTGTTCCGCTACATCATCAGGTAACACAAAGAGCTTTTCTGACAATGAGGAATTGACCGTGAAGCTTGTCCAGTGGACCTCGTTGGCTTTGACACCATTGTAAAACAACTTCACTAACCGAGGTTGCCGCCAACCTGTTTTCTCATCAACCACAAACTCGCTGTAAGTACGATGATGCCAGCCGCGATCGGTTTGGAACGCCACCATTCGTGGGGCAAAGGATTCTTCATCAATCCCGAACATGGTTTCACCTTGAGACGGATCCACAACACGAATCATGTAACAGGGAAGCCCATCTACAGTATCATCGGGAAGGCGATGCAGAGTGAAGCCTGGGTTCAAAGCGTAACGGATGACACCAAACCCAAAAGCATTTCGCCATTGAGGATTTGCCGCACCACCAGGCATTACACCTTCGTGGTTATAGGCGTTTTCGCCATCAAATGACATTTGAAACATTCTTTGGCCTTTGGAAAAAATATCGATACGCACTTTTCCGTTGGCCAGGTGGGCAGCTTCGCTGGTAGGTGCAAACTGCCGCCACATTTTATGGCTCTCCGCTACTACCTTACTGTCTTGGGTGCCTTTGGGAAAAAACACGCTGTAGCCTTCAAGAGTGAGAGATTCTGGGTGATGCCACACGTCTCCACCGCTGTGCTCAATGACTTTATGGATGATATCCGTGGCTGACAACTCGGCTTGGGCCTGTGCGTTGAGTCCAAGAAACAACAGATAGATCACGAGTAAGTGCTTCATGATTTCTGACTCTCTTCATACATCTTAATCACAAAAGTCTTGACGGTGCCTTCAGCATCTCGTGGATCCAACAGTTTTTGCTCCACCATAAGCTGAGCCATATCTTTGATGCTACGTTGACCATCCACCAAGGCCATCATGAAGGCGTAAATCCTGCTGCTCATTGACTGGGTTTCAAATGAACGAAGTTTTGGTACTGGGGTATCGCCCTTAACAATCCAATTTGGCAAAGACGCGTGTCGAGTAGGGGCAGGAACGTCCTCCGTTTTGGTCGTACCAAAAACAAACACGGTTTCTCTGCGCCCGTGTCGGCTGTGAGGAGAACACATATAGTCTATGGTTTCATTGGATTCTTTGCTCGTCTCGAAGCCTGCTCGGCCTACCGCTTCCAATGTGTCTTCTGCGAGAAGGTTATGTGCTTTTTCGGCGTGAGCGAAGGCCAAGGACCCAAAGTTGATCCATTGTCCGCCCTCTCTTAATAATTGATTGATTCTGGCTGCAAACACCGTGAACGGTTCATCAATGACATCCACTAGCCATGGGGTGATGATGGTGTCAAAGGATCCTGGACGAAATGGAGGCCTGAGTACATCTCCGGCAACAAACACAAGCTTGTCATTGGCCGGCCGTGGCGCTTTTAGGTCTTGTAGGACACACAAATTGTTCTGGTCCAAAGGCGCTAAAGGAAATTCGTAGAGTTGAACAGTGTCACCCCGTGCCATTTTGTCTGCCAAAAGTAAAAGCAAGGGATTAAAGTCAAGGCCTATGGTCAGCGGACAGTCGTGACGCATATGAATGTCGTAAGGAAGTCGTCCGGCGCCACAACCCATAACAAGCGTCTTCCCGAAAGGACTGATCGCGTGGTGGCTGATTAGGTCCGAGGCGACTTGGTTCTCGGCGTTACCCCAAACCCAATCCCGATGCACATTGGCGTAGTAGGTATTGAGTCCTTGATCCGTTGGCAGCCGGGTCCTTAACGCGAGATAGGTGTAAAAGTTGGTCGCGCTTTGTTGGGCTCCCAAAGGGCTCATTAACCCCGACATTCGATTTGCCTGGTCACGATAAGCGTCTCGCAAACGTGTGAGCCTGCTTTTTTGACGGTCCGGTAGGGAACCGCTTAGCTCTTCGTCGATTCCATCCGCATCATGCAGATACTGTTTGATGGCACGGTCTAGCCGACCACGCCAATCCGCTAATGTGGTGTCAGGATCCGCAAAAAGCCAGGGAATGTCTCCCATCCAGGGAAAGGTGACCTGTCCGCCTCGGCTGTACAGTGTCCCATCTTTTTTGGTAAGGGCTTGGTCAGATCGTGGGCAGGCAAACAGTTCTGCGTGATCAACAATCACTTGACGGGTCGTTTCATTCATTGAGCGTATGATAACAACAATGTGGCTGTTCGCTCCTTAAATACTTCCAGCCGCTATACATTCTTCCCAGCAACCCGCTAGGATTGACTCATGGGGCATCATCACCACAACCACGATCATCAACAGCTCACTACCCAGGCTAGCGAACACAGGGTCTTTTGGGCCATGGTGATTACCGGCGGTTTTATGACGCTGGAGGTGGTTGGCGGATTGATATCTGGGTCTCTTGCCTTGCTGGCGGACGCCGGTCATATGTTCGGGGATTTTGCGTCATTGGCTCTGGCCTGGTGGGCATTTCGTCTACGCCACAAGCCTCCGGACTCGAAACGCAGTTTTGGTTATGACCGGTTTCAGGTCTTAGCGGCCTTCGTTAACGGCTTAACCCTGGTGTTCATTGCAGTGTGGATCTGTATAGAGGCCATATCCCGCTTGAACGATGTACCCGAAATTCAGGCTCTACCCATGTTAGGGGTAGCGATAGCGGGACTATTCGCCAATATCGGGGCGTTTTACGTGCTTGGATCTGGACAGTCCGAGAATTTGAACTTGAGAGGTGCCGCCGCTCATGTGTTGGGTGACCTTTTGGGTTCCATGGCCGCCATTGTGGCTGCAATCTTGATAATGACTCTGGGATGGACGTGGGCCGACGCGGTCCTGTCTACCATCGTTGCTGTGCTCATCACCAAGGCCGGCGTCGGTATCATAAAATCTTCCGGACACATATTATTAGAGGGAACCCCGTCGGAGCTGTCGTCTTCCGATGTGGTGGAAGCAGTGGGAACCGTAGAGGGGGTTCGAGATGTCCATCACGTTCATGTGTGGGCATTGACGGGTGAAAAATTGCTGGCCACCCTGCATGCAGTGGTAGACCAAGGCGGGGATTTAGATGGGATTCGAAGAAAAATTGAGTCGTTGCTTGAGGAACAGTTTCGAATTCATCATTGCACGGTACAATTCGAATTCGATGCGTGTGAGGGTCATCACTGATACGTGGCTTATTCCCAAAGAGGAACATCCGCTATGAAGAGCAAACAAAAATTTGAGCCCAAGGAGGTTTTCTTAGATGCCTTCCCAGCAACCTCGGGGAATAAGATAAACGGCTATGGCGAAGTCGACAAGCGGCAAGCGACTCCTTTTTTTTGGCATCCTCCCAAGCGTCAAAGCCATGGTGAATTGCAACAAGTTGTCACAGACTATCATCGTCAGTCAGCAGCGGTGAGGAAGTACTTCTCTCCGACGCCACCTGGCGGTCGTGGTCCAAAGCCGGTAGAGCAGGCGGATAGCCAAGTCGAAGCGTCTGCGGAGGAGTGGGCATCTCAAATTAAGACTTGCGCTATGGACAATGAGGCGGATCTGGTGGGTATAGCCGCCATGTCCGACGAATACGTGTATCAGGGGTACGATATCAAAGAACCCTGGGTCATCATCATTGGCGTGACCATGGACTATGAAGAACTGAGTCAAGCACCACCGAGCTTTGAGAATCCAACCGCGGCGGTTTCTGTGGCCAAGGAGTACAATCGCGCTGCACGGTCATGCCGAGAGTTAGCAAACTTCATACTCTCTCAAGGCTATTTCGCCAAGGCCTGGCAAGGCCCTTATGCGTCTGCGCTAAATATGTTACCCGCAGCCATTGCGGCGGGGATGGGGGAGTTAGGTAAGCATGGTTCGCTAATTAACAGGACCTATGGCTCGAGCTTTAGGTTGTCTGCGGTGACCACTGACATGCCGTTGCTTGCTGATGCACCCGATACCTTTGGTGCGGATGACTTCTGTACTCGTTGCCAAGCCTGTGTTCGGGCTTGCCCTCCGGATGCGATACATAACGAAAAACAAATGGTCCGCGGTACTCAAAAGTGGTACGTGGACTTCGATAAGTGTATTCCCTATTTTGGTGAGGCCTTGGGGTGCGCTGCGTGCATCGCCATATGCCCGTGGTCCAGACCGGGTAATGCCACTCGTCTCATTCAACGTTTGCAGAAACAGAGCGACTCCTCGGCAAACTGACCAACACGATACCAAAGGCCACCAAACCGGTGCCGATGATGTGAGGGACTCGCAGAGTTTCGCCCAAGAGTCCGATACCGAGTCCGACACCGAATAGTGGTGTGATAAACGTCACCACAGAAAGGGTGGTTGCGGAATACCGTTGGATTAATGCAAACCAAATACCATAAGACAGCGAAGCCACCCAGAAAACCTGGAATCCTAATGACCAGTACGTGACTGGCTGAGTTGGGAAACCAGATAAGCTTTCCGTGCTAATCCAAATACCGATTCCAAACACCACTGTGGCGATGGCCAATTGATAGATTAGAACTTGTGTCGCCGGTGTGTCACGAAGACGGGAGCCTTTGATGACCAGAGTTGTGGCACCCCAGGCGATGCCGGAACACAAGGCCAAGGCATCTCCCAACAACGCAAGCCTGGACTCTGGCGCTCCAGGCCCCAGAGTCAATGCCACGCCCAAGAACGCAACGCTGATGCCAATCCAGGATTTGGTGTCCAACTTATGACCATCGGCACGCAGATGCTCCCCAATAGCAACCACAAAAGGACTGGTATAAATCATCAGGGTCGCCCTTGAGGCGTCGGTTAGGGTCAGGGCGTAGTAAATCAAAACAAACTCGACGCCAAACAAGAACCCGGCCAACAGTCCAGGTCCATTAACGTCATGTCGCCAGACGATTCTTCGAAAAAATAAGAAACCGACGGCTAAAAGACAGGCGCCTCCATTTCGAATGGCACCCTGGGTCATTGGACCCACTTCAGGCAGTGCTAACTTAATGACGATTTGTTGATAGGCCCAGGTGAAGCACAAAAACATGACCAAACCAATGACACCAACATTGGTCGGTCTCATAGCCTGCTAGAAAAAGTCATTATCGAGGCTGAGTCCCATGAACTGACCGAGTTCCTCGCATTGGGCAACAAACTCATCCTGCCATTCGCCGTGACAAATCAGTGGTGCTTGAACCAAACGCCACTTCATCCCGGAGGTAATAGATTCGATGGCGCGTCTGGTGCCGGTCCCGTCTAAACCTGCCCTAATGTAAAACGCAAAAGGTAGAGCGTCGGTTTTTTCGGATAGAGGATAAAAGCACCGATCAAAAAAATCCTTCAACGCACCACTCATGTATCCAAGGTTTTCAGTGGTTCCCAAGATCACCCCGTCGCTATTCAGCACGTGGTCTGGCTGAGCTTCTAGGGGCGCCACCCAACGGGTTTCAACATTTGAAATATCGGAATGTCTGGCGCCTGCTAGGACAGCATCCTTCAGTTTCACCGTATTGGGTGAAGGAGCGTGTGCAATCACCACGAGTTTTTTGATTTTGTCCGACATTGAAGTCCTTGGACTCAGTGCCTAGTCATGATTGGCGTCATTTTCACTTATAATGTCCCCTCAGCACCAACAAGGATACACGCAATGATTCGTGGCCATAAAAGATTTTTCCAAATTTGTCTTCTGTTTTGTGCGACAAACCTGGCGATGGCGCAGATGCCTACCATTGAGGACTTCCGAGATCGACCCGCCACCGTGGAACGGATCTTGCAAAAACGACTGGATACGCTATTACCTGAGTTGATGCGGGAGACCAAAATAGACACCTGGTTAGTCATCGCCCGGGAGTACAACGACGATCCAGTTTACAAATCCCTCGTGCCGGATCCCACGTTCACCGCTAGGCGAACTACCATGTTGTTGTTCCATCGCGTTGGAGAGACCGTAGAGCGACTGAGTATCAATCGCTATCCACTGGGTCCGTTGTATGAAGTGGCTTGGCAAGGTGGAAATCTTGAGGAGCAATGGCGGGGTCTAGCCGAGATTCTGCGTGAGAAAAATCCTGGGTCTATTGCCATCAATACCAGCGAGCATTGGCCCGTGGCCGATGGTCTTTCCCACGGACTGTACCAACAATTGGTGAGTAGTATTGGTCCCGAATTGTCAAAAAAGCTTGTGTCCTCCGAGGACCTAGTTATCCGTTGGATTGAAACCCGCACTGAAGAGGAGATCGAATTGTGGGGAAGGGCTGTGGCTGTGGCGCGGGGTGTGATTGCCGAAGCCTTTAGCGACGCGGTGGTGACGCCCGGAGTGACGACCAATACAGATCTCGAGTGGTTTATGCGTCAGCGATTTGAGGACTTAGGGCTACGACCGTGGTTTCAACCCTATGTGAACATACAGCGAAAAGGGTTAAAGTTTCCTGATGACGCCCCCTTCTTTGGTGTTAGTACTGCGGACACGGTCATTCGTCGGGGAGACATTCTGCATACCGATGTTGGCATTTGTTATCTGAGATTGTGTACAGACACCCAAGAGATGGGCTACGTCCTAGGACCCACCGAGAAAGATGTGCCAGCGGGATTGAAAAGTGCCTTAGCGGTGGGAAATCGCTGGCAGGATATTCTTACTGATGCCTATAAGACAGGTCGCAGTGGCAATGAAATTCTAAAAACGGCGCTCAAAAATGCCAACAAGGAAGACATTATCTCTTCTGTTTATACACATCCTTTAGGTCTCTTTGGTCACGCACCAGGGCCCACGATTGGTATGTGGGATAACCAAGGTGATACCCCCGTCCGAGGTGATTGGTCGTTGTATGAAATGACGGGTTATGCCATTGAAGGTAACGTGAAAGTGGCCATACCTGAGTATGATGACCAGCTAGTACAAATAAAACTGGAGCAAAGTGCCTGGTTTGATGGGACCAAGGTGCATTACTTGGCTGGTCGGCAAACTCATTGGCATGTGGTGAAGTGAAGCTCAAATCGAAAAGGTGATCTCATGACCACGGACTTTCCAGGTCCTAAAACCTTAGCGGCACTCAAGCGTGGTGTCCCCTTATTTAAGAATGGACGGCGCTTCGAACAAGAAATGGCAAAAGCGTCAACACGAGGTTCACGCAGTGCTTGTCAGATCGTCGTTGATCGCGCTGCGGGGGATTTCATTTGGGATATGGATGGCAAACGTTACATTGATTTTCAGAATGGGTGGGCCACCAATCCGTTGGGTAACGCACACCCGGAAATCATTGCCGCAGTGCACGCCGCACATCAACGTTATGGGTTTCATTTTGATCATCCATTGCGTTACGAATTGGCTGAGAGCCTCGCCGGCATTATGCCTCAACAGGCATTGCCAAGATTCAGCTTTGAAGTCTCGGGCACTGAGGCGGCGGAGGCGGCAATGCATGCCGCCATGACCTACACCCAGCGGCGTTACGTGATCATCTTTAGCTCGTCCTATCATGGCAATGGTTTAGCCACCAAAGTGGCCAGTGGATCCGCGGAAGGGAAGCGCTACCTGGACGCTTGGCAGGGTGGTGTGATCGTAGCCCCTTATCCTTACAGTTCAGATCTTCCGCCTAACCTGACTCAGGAGCAGTACGTCGACTATTGTCTGTGGCATCTGGATCAGCATATTCCCGAGGCCGTTGTGCCGCGTGATGAGATTGCCGCGGTTATGGTAGAGCCGGGATTGGCTGAGGGCGGCAACTGGATTCCCACAAAATCATTTTTTGGCGGGATTCGGGAGGTGTGCGACAAAAACGGCTGGTTGATGATTGCTGACGAAGTCTTAACGGGTTTGGGGCGCACCGGAAGGATGTGGGCGGTTGAACACTACGATGTTGTGCCAGACATTCTCATTGTAGGTAAGAACTTGTCTGGTGGTATTGAACCTTGTGCAGGGATCGCCACAAGAGATGAAATTCTCGGTGACAACTCCGCGTTTTCTACCGGTTCAACCTTTGCGGGTACTCCAGCCGGCTGTGCTGCAGGTCTAAAAACACTTGAGTTGTACGGAGATTTGAATATTGTCCAAAACGCAGCTCGGTTGGGAGAGCTCGCCCTAAACATCATGAAGCAATGGACTCGCTATTCCATTGTCAAAGAAGTGCGATGTAACGGATTACTCATGGGTGTTGCCTTTCACAGTTCAGCGAACGACCACGAAGACTGGTGGTGTGCTCGCTCGGTACGGAGTCTTATGCTTCGTAACGGCGTTTGGGCAATCAACGATCGCGAGAGCACCATTCGACTCTACCCAGCCCTCAACATGGCCGATGAAGTCCTGCTTGAGGGTTTAGATGTCATGGAGAAAGCCATCGCCCAGGTTGACGAACACGGTCACAACGAACGGGGGGCGGCGGCCTGGCCCACGGGCGTCGCTGGTTTTTAACGGCACTACTTTAATCTGGCATCAAACCAATCTAGCCAAGCCTGAAATCTATGCTTTTGAAAACTTGGGCGTCGAATTCCATGATGTTCTCCCGGGTAGACGATCAGTTTCGTATCTCTTCCGAGGCGACGCATTCCCAAATACATTTGTTCTGAGTTGACTACCGGCACATTCCAGTCATCGGATCCGCAAAGCCACAAAGTCGGCGTGGTGATTTTGTCCACTGAATAAAACACCGACAGCTTTTCCCAAAGCTGTTTGTTTTCCCAGGGAAGACCAAACTCATTCTCATACATGAGTTGGTATTGATCATGGCCATAGTTTGCGGTGACCAAACCAAGACTGGCACCGGAAGCCGCGGCTGAGAACCGTTGGGTTTGAACCAAAACATAGTTAGTCAATATACCGCCATAGGACCACCCGCCAACACCGAGTCGGTCGGGATCTGCGTTACCCAAAGAGATGACGTGATCCAC
>JBCCFQ010000090.1:0-9270 GCA_039029655.1 Pseudomonadota bacterium
CTCCACTGCCTATGAGGGTTTTCCACCGCTGAATCGGAAACGTATTGGTCTCCCAGGCGACATTTGATTCGTGGGAGAATGCACTCTCCTCGTTAGCCTTCAAATCTCCGGTAAAGACAGTCGCTAGAAGCCCAATGAAAACCATTCGCTTCGACATCGTTATTACTCCTTTGGTGTCCTATGTGGAATTGGCCGTTTTTTATCTCCTTAAACACTTCTAGGTATAGGGTACCTCTATCCTTTATAGCATTGTGGACGTCGGAATTAGTCTTTTGGTTCATAGCTTGACATACCTATTAGAGACCTTTCTTCAATTGATTTGCCTTCGCCAACGCCCACCAACCAATGACACTGCTAACTACGACCCGCACTGGAAAGTACACCAGCGCAGGAAGTGCGAAGAGCCAATCCACAAATGAGCGAGGTAGAACAAAGTAGGCCACCTGCTTTACCCAATAGATAAAAGACACATGATCTCGCAAGAAAGAGTCCACAGTCATTGCAACCTCTCCTATTCCCTGAAAGACCTCGACCCAGACAGCATACAAAGCCAGCGCCATATCTCCAAGACCACCAACAAGGGACGACCATCCTAGAACTAGAAGAAAGGTTCGCACTACCCAATCAGTCTACTTGCGATTCGGACGAGCCAGGATCCGCGGGCTCATAGTTAAGGGGCGATGGGAACAATGTTGAATTCCCTTCTGATTTCTCTGATTGGTGTGTCCAGGTACTGGTCATAGGATTTCCAAGGCCATTTTTTGCTCATTTTGCGAGCCCTAGCTATCACCAGTGGAGCGGCGGCCAAGACCTTCGGCACATTCATCAAGACATGCCTAAGTCTGTATTCTCTAAATAACGCAAAAGCATTTGCCTCCTTGTAGCCTTCAATATGCTTAGCAAACCCCAAGGTCGTACCAAAGATGGTCCAAAGCTTTACGATACCTTCACCCCGGAGAGACGAATCACAACCAAAGACCACATGGGCAACATCGTGGGAATTAAAGAACCGTTCTGAGTCCGGCTCATTCTCGTTGGCGGTCACAATTTGGTTTCTCCTATGATGGAATCTCTCAAACGCCTCTCTTAGCGTAATATCTTGATCCATTGGTTATGCCCGTGGACCCAACGGCATATCGCGTTCAACCCTTGGCAACACCTTACACAACAGCCGGCCTCTCCAGCGGATTGTTTGGGTTTGCAATCTCATAAGTCTCAATTTGTACGGTCTTTCCATGCCTGTCCGGCTTCCAAACAGGGTTCAAATAGCGCATACCTGCCTTCACCATGACTCTGCCGGATGCTACATTAGACTGTAGATGTTCAGATCCAATTCGGTCCAGAGCCAGACACTCAAATCCAAAACTAATCACTGCCTTTGCTGCTTCCGTACAATACCCCCTGCCCCAATAGGGCTTTCCTATCCAATAGCCTAGCACGCCTTCCGTGTTATGGAGGGTTAGCCCAACAGCACCAAGTAGATTACCAAAGTCTAGGGACTCAATAGCAAAGATCGCACCCTCTCGGTTGTTCCACGCCGTTTCATGGGAATTGATCCATACTTCGGCATCTTCCAAGGTGTATGGATGAGGGATATTAAGAGTTGTCTTCGCCACATCCCACTCACCGGCAAGCCTCTGGACTTCATCCGCATCGGCCAGCTGAAATCCTCGTAGCAACAGCCTGCTTGTCTTGAGGCGCGAGTTCATCTCGGAGCTCCTAGGATGCTCAAGCACACCGGTCGCTGATAGATGAAAAACTGATGGCGCCGACTCGGACCCGCGAACAGATACACTCGTTACCCATTTAGTCGTAACTTAAACTGCGCAAGCAATTCATCGAATTCTGATTTACTTGGAAGCATATTGTCGGGTATCGATAATTTTCCGCCGACGTACTCAATGTTCAGCAATCTGGTTTTGCTAATGCTTTGCACATGGAAGTCTGTGACACTATCAAATGAAACCGTGAGATCGACTTTACTGAAGAGGTTCTTAGGTGCAGTAATTGAACTATCTGTAAGGATTATCTCTCTGTTCGAGGATCTGCTTTTTAAAAGCGCGGCCAAGCCCATCACCACAAACCCGAGGGACGCGGCGGTGATGACCCAGTAAAAAATAGTGGCGCTTTGAGTAGACATGTCGATGATACGATTGAGAACCAAACCACGATCATTGATTATAGCGGCACGCGCCATCAAACCTGCGCAAACACCAAAAAAGACCACCGCCAAAATAAAGATGGTCAGTTTAGGTTTGTAACGAAAACGAATTTCACTCATATGTCGGCACAGGAATCATCAATTCCAAATCCGTTACCTTTTCCCCAACGCATCCAGAATCGCAAAGTAGATGTCTTTTAAGCTCAAAGTCGAAGACATAAAGCCCAATGTGATCTTTTCTCAAACGCCAAGTCTAGTGTATTACGGCGGAATCATCAGTCAACACGTTTTCAATTTTTTGAGGGTATGCGCTTGCCCTTATCGTGGACTTAAGACGCGATTTACCAACAGTGATTCAATGTTGCCCAGACAAGTGCACCAAGGGAACCTGGCGTGTGGATTATTGGAGTGTCGCAACCTCAGCCTGAACCACAACAGCGGAGTTGTCGCAGGTAAAATCGCTAGTACCGCTAGGACGACAAAAATCACCCCAGCCAAACTCACGCCAATAGGCATCCATTTTCGTCTCTCGAACCAAGTCTTTGAAGCCACTCATGGATCTAACCTCCGCTGTGAGTGGCGACCAAAACACCCAGGGATCGGGCGTGCGTTGCATGGCTTGCAGCGCAAGATGTGGATCATCTAAGTGTGCGGCCCACACGGTGACGTAGTAGTCCGGTACTTCGGACCGCTCAAACGCGTTTCGCAACCAATGTAGTGCCGATTGTCGATCGTGTCTTAGCAAAGCCATAGTTTCGTTAACCGCGTTTGCACCCGGCTGCTGATGCCGGACCGCTCGGTCTATCCATTTTTGCTGCAATGCTGGATCGTCCGTCGCCAACGCCGTCACCATGCCTTCCACCGCCACCAGTGGCCGTGCATGCGCTAACTCATAACCGCGTTCCAGCTCTGCCATAGCCTCATCCAAGCGACCTTGCATGGCGTAGATGTGGCCCAAAAACATGGCAAAACCAGGCGCCAAGGGTTCTAAACGACGGGCGGTTTCGACCCAAGTCAATGCGTCATTGGCACGTCCGACTTTGACTAAGTGATCGGAGTACACACCACTGGTCTTGATCTCACTACCACTAAAATAACGTCCAGCTCGTGTAAATATCCTCTCAACATCCGCCCATTGCCCAAGATCTGCATGACGAAACGCGGTGGCCGCTAGGACTGGGCCCGAGTTGGGTGCAATACGTGTCGCCCGAGCCAAAGCATCTTCCGCCAAGACACTCCAGTTTTTTGCTTTCTTTTCGCCAAGCACCAGACGCGCACTGCGATAGCTATCAGCCAATGCCGCCCAGGCGTAGGCATAGTTAGGATCAATCTCGGTAGCTCGCTTGAAATACCCGATGGCCTTCAAAACCGACTCCGACGTAAAGTCACCGTACATCGACTTGCCCAGCATGAGTTGTTCATAGGCCTCCACACTGGAGGTTCCACCTAAAGTGTCCACTCCGGTGCCAACACTAAGCTCGATGCTTAAGGACTGGGCAACTGACTCGGAAATATCGTTTTGTATCGCAAAAATATCGTCGACGGGTCGATTGTAAGTGTCTGACCAAAGTTGATAACCGTTGCTGACATCTATCAACTGAGCGGTGATGCGAAGTTGGTCATCGAATTTTCGCACGCTACCCTCCAGTATGTGACGTACTCGTAACGTTCTTCCGATGTCACTTAGGTTCTCGCTCTTGTTCTTAAAAAAGAAGGAAGACGTACGACCAACCACCTGCAAACCATTTAATCTTGCCAGACGATTGATCAGCTCTTCAGATAGACCATCTGTAAAGTGTTCTTGATCCTGATGCGGACTTAAGTCGACAAAGGGCAGAACCGCTAAAGTGTTGTCATCTAGGTGAGTATATTGGGTCGCCACCACCGTCCGTTGTGAGTAATGCCACGCAACAATCAATACAGCAATACTCAGCATGGCTGAGGCAGCCCAAATAAGTTGGGGCTGCACACTCTTAGGGTTTGTATCGGCAACGACAATCGCGTCATCGTAAGAACTTGCACTTAGATACCGAACTTGCGGTAACAAACGAAAACCCATTTTTGGAATGGTCTCAATGACCCTCGCGTCACGAGGCGTATCGCCAAAGGCCTTTCTAAGCTCAACCACACAATGGGTGAGTGCGTCATCGGAAACCATAGCACCCGGCCAGACTGAGTCAAATAGCTCACCGCGACTTACCACGTTCCCTGCCGCGCTCGCCAAACACTCCAAAACCGCCATGGACTTTGGTTTTACACGAACTATATCGTCGCCTCGTTCTATACAACAGCGTTGCGGTCTTACTATCCAGCCATCCAAGGCGAAGTCGTTGCCTACCACATCTAGATCCCGATTCGCTAAAGTGTGAGTTGCGGGGTTTGTGCCCCTTGGTATTAGATGCCTGAAAACTCATAAGGTTTCTTTTGGACAACATTATCCGGGTAAAAAGGTTAGCGACAGAAGTAACGGTCGCCCGGTCGGGGTATGCCGTCACTTCCGATGCTGGCGTAAGCCTGAACATAGATCTTTCCGCCACGGGCTCGACATCGTTTGCGCTCCGCCTTGAATTTCTCAGTAAATTCAAAGCGTTTCAGAGCCCTTTCGTCCTTTTGTTGTTCGGTGAGCGTCGCACACCCGCCAAGCGCAACCACTAACCCCAACATCAGTGCAATACTCTGCCTTCGAACATTGTCTGCCAAAAAATCGTTTCTCATTTGGTACCTCCTCAAGCTGATAGAGAAACCAAGCTACGCCAAACACTCCACTCTCGGCCTGAGGGAAAGGTGAGTGGCGTAGGATAAAAACAGGAGCGGAGAGAAATTCTAAAATGAATACAACCAGTTGAGACATCTGTTGTTTAAACATGGCCAACTAAGTTGTTATGGGAAATTTCAGTTCATCGTGAGGCAAAATACGACAAGCTGTTATGGATTCGGTTCATCGCAAGACAATATGCGATGAACCGTTGTGGCTACAGACAGGTTCCGGAACCACCGTGAAAAAACCAATGGTTCCTAGGCTTCTTCTCGTACTGTTATGCAGCATAATACCACTGCACGCCTAAGTTCCCCGGCGCAAACAAGTAATGCAAAACTCTACGCTTGGTCGACACCTGCAACTTCTTTGACCCATGAAGCAACAACGGCCTCATAACAAGCGCACCACATTGCGGCACAGATACAAGTGTCGGTCCGCTATCTGCATTTGAGTCAACGCGATGAGAACCAGGAATCACTTCCAAGTCTCCTTCATGGGCACTATCGAGATGTAATCGTACAGCTAGGAGTTGAGCCATGTGTTCCAGAGGCGGTCTCGCACAATTGAGGCCCTCTTTTTCACCAACCCCCTCCCAGCCAATTGCACTTTTAACAACTACGACTCGATCTCTGTGTCGGCGCACAGCCCAGTTGTCTGAGGCAGTCTTAAAAAACCCTGTGCATTGAACCGCGACAAAGTTCTGCAATAGGGTTCTTAGTGGGCCACGCCTCAGCGCTTCTGCTGTATCGGACACGATTGGGTTATCTAGCAGACGGCGTGTGCCTACACCAGAAATGCTCGAAACCCCCATCGTTAACTCTGTACGAAGCCGGTCCGGAATAGCGCCTGGCACAACGACGTACCCTAATTTGTTAAGGCGTCTCATACCGAATCATACTTCCAGTCGAGTGACAGGTCGCTCCTGCCCACACACGTAGGTGACCAGCTAATTGTTCGACGGGCTGACTTCCCACTATCCCCTGTCCTTGGGCCATTCATCGAACTGTTGAAGACCATCATTTATTTCATACCACTGAGCTTTTGATCCTACAAAGATGTGTGACTCTGGCCTCGTGCCCACGTCCCCCTGGATGGTACCTAACGTAATCGCAGTAACTTCGCCCTTGTCCGTTCCCGCCAGAGTAGAACCGCACTCGCTGCAAAAACTCCAACCGGCCCCAGACTCGGTTTCGTATGTTCTTATGAGATCTTCCCCCGAAATCCATTCGAAATCTTCTGCGTTGAAGCCACCATAAGTTGCAAATGCAGCGCCATGCTGGCGCCGACACATAGAACAATGACAGTGATGTACATCAAAAAGAAGTCCCGTGACCGCGTAGCGAACCTTGCCACACAAACATCCACCTTGAATTGCCATCGTCTCCTCCTGTTCGGCTTAATGCCTAAACGGCTGGTACCCAACCGTAACACTAGCTGACACTTTAGGCGTCACCACACTGCTCTAGTGTGTGCTATTTGTGTTTTTCCGTAAAACCATCAACGACTCGCCAACACGCGCTCTATCAGATCGATGACCAGATCGGACTGATCGCGGTGAATCATATGCCCACTCTCCTTTGCTATCACCAGTGAGGATTGATCTGAAAGCGCCAGCCATCGCCTCGATTCTGAAATCCAAAGTTGCCGGTGTTCTTCAGTAGATCCAAGATCTCCGAAGTTCTGTGAATCGGCGACGACAACCGTCAGTGGCAACTGTCGAGGAAAGTCCAAAAATTGCCACTCCCCCGGTAGCTCAGATCCTTCTCTTTCATGTCTAGCGACCTCGGGTGCGGAGTTAAGCCCGTCGCCTCGAATTCGT
Source organism: Pseudomonadota bacterium (assembly GCA_039029655.1). GTDB lineage: Bacteria > Pseudomonadota > Gammaproteobacteria > Steroidobacterales > JBCCFQ01 > JBCCFQ01. The sequence continues at coordinate 6,739 of JBCCFQ010000090.1, forward strand.
CTGCGCTCTATGCGTTCCTCTTTGGTAAGGAGTTTCAGCCGCGCTTCCTCGAAACCCGGCGGAGGCGTGTCGAGTGTGATTATTGCCTGAACTTGCGCCGGATGCAGTGAAGCATAGCGAAGTACGTGCACACCCCCCATGGAGTGCCCAACAAGAATCAACGGCCCGCGGATGTCCATCGCGATCACAAGGGCACGAAGTTCATGGGCGATCTGGGTCGGCGTTCTTGGAAGTGGGCCAGGCGGGCTCTGTCCAAGTCCGGGCCGATCGAAGCTCAAGACCCGAGCATCGCGTCGAAGCGCTTGGACAACAGCAGCCCAGGTGCGGTTGGTTAGTCCGGCACCCGCAGCAAGAACCACCGTCACGCGACCGGTTCCGCTTAAGCATGCATGGATGGTGCTTTCTAAGACGCGTACGTCTCGGCACCCTGATTCTTCGATCCGGGATTGACCCGCACAGGGGCTGATACATAAGCAAGAGAACACCGCTGCGGCGGACCATCGAAAGAGTGAGTTCAATGTTCTTCCATCCTCTTTAAGTACGTAAATTTGTTACGTCTATCCGAATGGCTGAAAAGGCTTTCGATTTGCTCATTTGGTAGCCTAATACCTAAGCTGAGTAACGGGCACGTTGCTCACAACCTGAATAGCGCCTTGCGCGTCACCGAGCGGATCCCGCGCATTGTCTTAGGGCAACTCGGGTATAGGTAAGTTATGCGCACGCAGGAAACTCAATTTATCCCAATAGCCTCGCTGAAACACAATATGGTTATCCACGACATGAAAGAACCCACAGCCTCTAAGACCGACCGGGTCTTTCCACTCGAGAATAGCCCACTCTCCATCTTGGAAAATCGCTTCCACAATGCAAACCATTTCGGCACTCGCAAACTCAGACGCAAACATTTCGTGGATTGCTTGTTTGCCTTCAACCGGCTCGTTGGCAACCTGATGATTAACCGCATCCTCTGCATAAAGGCCTGATATTTTCTCCGCGTCACCTTCGTTGAAAGCATCTACCCAGAGTTCCACGAGTTCTCGCGGTTGCATACTCCCTCCAATATCAAATTTACACCACAGACAGGCTGCCCTTAACACTCGCCGGCGCTTTATGAGCGTAGCCAAACACAACAATTTTCACGGGAAAGAGCTCTTGCGGCCGGATCCCGGAGTGAATAGTACTGCAGCCCCCCAGTTGGTCCGGTGCATGACTATGCGGCATTGGCCTTGTCCCCCTTCGCGAGCTTTGAATAAACGTAGGCCACAGCCAACCATGTCGCAACCAGCAAGGCGCAACCCGCTAGCCCTGTCAAAACACCTCGCTGCCCTCTTAATGTCAAATCAACAACTAAGGCCATTTGGGATGCCCCCAGTAAAAACGCCGCTTTGTAGGCATTTCCCATATGGGTTACTGCCCACTGAAATAGTCCGATGCATAGACCCACATACACGATCAGGCCAATGGCCGGATGTACGGTGATTAGAGTCGTGTCGCCTTCAGAAATGGGATTAAAAAAGAGTAGAACTCCTAATAAGTTTGCGAACAGCGCCGTAATGAAGCTCGCAATTACCGGTTTAGACATCGTCATCTCCCTAGCGCCACCTTCGTCCAAAGTTCGTCAACTACCACCGTCCTTGAACTCTACTCGGATTGCACGCATCGAAACGTTTCCCGTATTTGTCACAGATCGAGGTCCTGGCGCCGCCTTGCGAAACTCCGTATGAGGCAAAGACTTAAAGTCATCCGGCCCAGCTCGCTTAATTACGTTACCTTCCTTATTCCTAAACACCAGTTCAGATGGCTGCAGGGTAATGAACACACTTTCCATCGTATGCTGATGCAGTGGAACAGTCTCACCTGGCCCAATCTCTACAGAAAGCACGCGGACACGCTCGTTTTCCAGAATAACCGCGTGATACTCACCAGCCGCTTCAACTGGCTCATACGAGTCCCCATTCACAGACATCATCAAACCCGTTGAAACAACCAAAAATAGTGTCTTAGTTAGCTGCATACAAATCCTCCATAGCTTCTTGATTAACGCATAACGCCCAGACTGAACGGCCGACGCGCTTTCGATTACACTCGCTCACACTTCATTCGTCACAGGCCGCTCCAGCGTATTGTTAGGCGGCAATTGATATCCCATACAACCATCTGTCTCACTCACGCCTTCCAGCGACGATAAATTTCTACCGCGTAGCAAATAACGGTAACAGGAAACAAGGTATATGCCAGGATACTTAGCGTAAAGACAACCATGTACGCGATGTCGTTCGGAGATGTGTCCTGTTCGCGTATGCCCGCCATGATATCGAAGATGACGTGCTCTAGGTTTAGCAAAGCAAGAGCAAGCACGATTGCCGATAAAGGAAGTAAAGTGCCGATAAATACACCAAACTTACCCAGTCCCGCGCCTCGGCGGAGAAAAGCGACGTAGAGTGACACCCGCCAAATTGCGACGATACCCAGAAACCACGCGTTGACCGTCTGAGCGGTAGGTAGCTTCAAAAAGCGTTCAACCGGGATTGC
>JBCCFQ010000091.1:0-9231 GCA_039029655.1 Pseudomonadota bacterium
AGGCACCGGTTTAGGTATTTATCCGGTGAGGCAAACAGCCCGATGTATCTTGTTGCGATGTTAGTTTTAAGAACTCTGCAGGTGCAAAAACGCGCCATTGCCTAGAAGTGTCAATTGGTAGCAAGAGCTAACCTCGTTGTTACTGCTGTACTTATTGACCGTTTCCAGTAATCCCTTGTCAACCAAAAACTCAAGCATCTCTGTGGTCAAAGAGTCAATTTTTGATCGCGCAATTATCTCTGCCCGAGTGGCTTTGCCCTTTAACTCGTACAACGCTGTGACTATTCGCTCCTCTAGGAGGTTGAGCCTGGGTAACGGACCCGAGTATGGAGGATATTGATTCTTAGGATACTTCGCGCAAACACTTGTATAGGAAGCTTGAATTGACGCTATATCCTTGGCCTTATCATCGGTGAGGTGAAAGGTGTGAAAAACACCGGTTTCCTTTTTTGCGTAATCTACTTTAGCCAAGAATATTGGCAACTCACAGTCCTTAGCCACATGATAAAAACCTGAACGCCACTTTTCGACTTTCCCCCGCGTCCCTTCAGGGGTGATCAAAAAGAAAACCCGTTGATGTTTGTTGCGGGCCACAAAGGCTTTTATCTTGTCCACCTGCCCGTTAGCGTTACTTGAGCGATCGATAGGAATGGCGCCCATATAGCGTATGAAAAAGCCCAGCAAAGGCACACGACACCAGTCTTCTTTTATGGAAAAGTAGATTTTTGCATCGTAATGGAGTGCAGCGCCCAGAGCATAAAAAATATCCCAGTTCGATGTGTGTGGCGCAGCTATGGTCACTCCGCAACCTTCTGGCACCAAAGGTGCAACCCGCCAATTGAACAGTCGAAAAACTATTTTGAAAAACGTACGGCAAACGAACTTCACAAAGCGGTTATCAAACAAGGTTCTGTCGAGTATTGGAATCGGCGTTTTGTTGTGCTGAAACGGGTCGGGCGTAGTCATTGAGTCCTGCCTCAAAATCGGTGATCCAGAATTTGTCTGAATCTAATTGTTCATCGGCAGCATAGTTTCTTTACTTACTCCCTCGCGTTACCCCATTTCATCGACCACCTAGCGGAAGCTATGCATTGACTCCTCGCTCATGGCGTGTGGCTAACACCAGAATGCCGGACTGCAATGGTACGCCAATTCGGTATTGGATACGCAAAAAAAGCGAGGGTCCAATTGGACCCCCGCAAGGTTAAGCGCTATGGGTTGGCTCCCTAAGACGAAGTGTTTACTCAGGACTGTAATTGAGCCCCAAAAAGTATGACTGACCGCGACCACTCACCGGGATACCCACTTCGGTGATATAGGGCAGCTCATCAGTAATGTTGTTAATGCCTCCGTAAACTCTGAAGTTCTCGTTGAATTGATAGCTGAAGTTAAGATCGTGGACCCACAATTCATCCGACAGGCCGCTGGGACCCCAGCGTAGGGCCAGATCTTCGATCTCGACTTCTCTTAAGCCTTGTTCATCTTGATATTGCGTCTGCCAGCCAATAGTAACAGGACCTCGGCGCCAGCCAAGATTCACATTCATAGCAAGCTCAGGTCGAGCCAACTCGCCAAGTTCAGGATCCACGTTTGAGGTGTCGCCTGGGTCGAAAAAGAAGTCCAGATGATCCACCCAACTCCCGTTTAGCCCCGCGGAGAACTCATTCTCTCCGATATCGAACTTGTAAGACGCGGCTAGGTCGATACCCGCAGACTCAATCTTGCCAAAGTTAATCTCACTTTGACGAATAAAGTTGAGGCCTAAGAACTGCGCCGAGTTGGTGTCCCGATTTCGACCCAACAGGCCACAAAACTCGTTGGGGAAGGTGGTTGAGTCATAACAGTTATCCACAATATCTTGAGCACTGACGGCATCAATGGCGTCTTCGATTTCTATGTCCCAATAGTCCACAGACAGGGTCAACCCTTGTGCAAAGGATGGCTGGAACACAAACCCAACGGTCAAGGTATCTGCTTCCTCTTCTTCTAAGTCAGGGTTGCCGCCTGTGACACCGGTAAACCTGGCGGTCAATGGGTCGGTAAAGTCTGCAGGAATGCCATCGGCGGCACAGTTCGCTGCCCGGTTAGCTGCTCTTGGGTCTCCTTGGGCGGCTAAAGCAGCAATAGTTGCGGCTTCGCAAGGATCATCCGGCCGAAAGGTGGTCCCAAGATCGGGGCTAAACAGCTCGAAAATATTGGGTGCTCTTATGGCCTGGGAGAACGTACCACGAAAGCGAATGTCTTCAATGGGGCTCCATGACAGCCCCGCTTTCCAGGTGGTAGCAGCGCCTATGGTGGAATAGTCGGCAAAGCGGACCGCTGCATCAAAGTTTAGGCTCTTGGCTCCAGGCGCATCCACCAACAAAGGCACATTGACTTCACCAAAGACCTCCGTCACATCATAGCTGCCAATGGCATCTTGAATCAGTATGTCCGAAGCAAAGGTTAAGCCAACCTGAGTCAAACCGAGGTCCGCGACATTGTCACCGGCGTTGCCAAAGGTTGTGTTGACCGGCAGAACGCCACGGTTGATGGGATCGAACAGAGAACGACTTTCTTCATCGCGGTATTCGAAACCAAAGGCATAGCCGATGCCGCCCGCTTCCAAACCAAAGGAGGTTTCCCCGTTAAAGATAGCGGAGAATACAATCTGTTCCAACTCGAATTCATTCACTGTCGTGGTGGTTATGAAGTCCACCGCCGCCTGGCTAATAGACTGACGACCTCCCAGTAAGTTTGCGGGAACACACTGACCATCCCCTGGGTTAAAAGTAAAAAAGCCGGGGTCCCAAGGCGCAGGAATACCAAAGGGGTTGCTCGGTGGCAAAGAGCCATCCAATTCCGAACGACAAACAGGGTTGCCATTGGCATCTGTGGTGGCATCGATGGCTGCGTACCAACGATCCACCAACAGTGTATTGTTATCAAAAAACTCCCGCTCGAATTTGCCGTAGTTGGCGGAAAATTCGTATGTCATTCCATTTGCAAATTCTCCTTCCAAACCCGTTACAAAACGGATCGTGGTGCGATCGTTTTGATCTCGATTGGGACCAAGATCTACAGGGTCCCGTGTGATGTATAAGCCAGTCCCATTTCCAAATGGATCATTGGGGGCCGATGCAATGGCCAACGCCTGTAGTTCTTGGGGGATAAACGGGTTATCTGGAAAAACAGACAGCAAATCCCAGAAAGTACCTTGGGGATTTTGAAACTCGACCTCTTGGGCAACGTACTTGAGCTCACCAAACAATGTAGCATTGTCGGCCAAGTCATATCGACCGGTTAGATTGACACTCAGTTTGTCATCTCTAGGAATCAATGTTTCTCCGTTGACACCCACCTCAATACCGTCACCAAAAAACTGGTTAATACTTCCAGCAACGGTGCCATCTCGATAAGGCCTTACAGAACCATCGTCGTTGACTACCCAACAGCCGCCGATAATGCCGGTGGCAAAGGGGAAATCTAAAGAGCTCTCATAGCCAATGTAGGAATCCAAACAATCTGGGGTTCCGTTACCATTCAAATCAATATTGGGGTTTGAAAAGTCCCCCGGAGCGATAACGCCACGCTGGGAGCTAATGGAAAAGTTCGGTCCAGCCCTTAATGCATTGGTGGGCACGCCAACGGCTCGATTGAACAACGATTGCTCAGCACTTGTCAGCGTGGGTGCGGCACCGAACTCTGCGGTAAAGCTATCGATAAAATCTTGCTGGCTAGGAATGCTAAAGCCGTAGGGAAATCGACCCGTGACGTTGGGATCATAGAACTGCGCTAAGTTTGGTGTTGAGCCATTGATCTCACCCTGTTGAAAAAATAAGTCTGGATTACTCCACTCTAGACCTGCAGCAAGACCGTTGTTTCTAGCGAAGCTTCTTTCTCCATACAACAACTCTTCCTTTCGGGAGATGTCCACCGCCACGGTGAAATTACCCCGGTCACCGCCAAAGTTTTGCCCATAGAGCGCACTTAGTGCATAGGTTTCTCCGTCTCCCCTCGACGACAAACCGGTTTGCACATCGACATCCAAACCCTCAAAGTCTTCTTTCAACACAAAGTTAACAACACCCGTCACCGCATCGGCACCATAAATAGCAGAAGCACCACCCGTTAAAACTTCAACTCGATCAATAAGTGCGGCTGGAATGGATCCAATATCTACCGACTGGGACCCTTCAACTCCGGCCACGTGCCTTCGACCGTTGACTAACACCAGAGTTCGTTCGACCCCTAGGCCTCTCAGTTGAAGCACTTGTTGGCCTACGCCGCTGCCATCTGCGTTGGCAGTGGTTTCAAACACACTGTTAACGGAGGCCTCAGCGGTGCTTGTTGTTAACAATGAAGGGATGTCGTTAATGACATCGGCAATATCGATTTCGCCGGACAGCTGAATATCGTCACCAGATACCGACTGAACCGGTGCGGATGACTCTAAGTTAGAGTCACGACTGATGCGTGACCCTGTGACAATAATGTCTTCTAGTACTTGGTCTGTGGCTTCCTGACCATAGACTGGTCCCACTGCAACAACAGCAACAACAATGGGTGGTGATAGAACAGACTTGATGGCTTTTTTCAACATTGCGCAACCCCAGGTTTGACAAAAGCGTGTGAAACTTTTGTCATGACGATAACTCTGGGTCGGAGTTGTTGTTAAGGTGAGGCGTTGAAGTCCTCAACTATATCCGAAGCACTCGGATAGAGTTGACTTAAGATTCAATCTCAATAGGTTCGAAACCCTTGATAGTTTTGAATATCTTTCCTTGTGTAAAACCACCCGGATTTTTTTTATACAAAAACTGTTTGATGGAAACACTTTCTTTGGCGCAAAAAAAGCCGGGGGGCGAATAGGCTCGCAGGAGAGATGGTGGCCGCAGCACAAAGGGTGCCGATATCATTATTGTGTTTCAGTGACGGATAGATGGATAGTCTGCCACTAGTAATCCGAGTTCCTCCGACATATCAATGAAGGCATAGCAGGTATCGATATCAACCCTCTCCGGAACGTTAACTGTGTAATATCCCTTGAGCGCACCACCTTCTATGCCGCAGCCGAGCGCGGTAATGCTGTCAATGACCTGGCTTTTAGCATCAAAGTCGGTCAATAGAATCCAAATTGTACTATTCTTGGAAGGTCTAACGATTTTTTCGATGACGTATAGATTCTCTCCAACTTCTTCCAAAGAGACTAAGTCGTCATAAGATAGGTCATCAACAAACTGTGGCACATTCTTCAGTAAGTAGAAGCCATTGCTTTCTTCGAACCACATGGACTCAATGGATACGGGAAACGACCGAATCTGCTCTTCAGTTAGTCTTATTGAGAACTTAACGCGACTTGGCGGCATGGGTTTTATGTTACGCAAAAAAAACCGGGGCCATAAGCCCCGGCTATTTTTAAGGTTGCTTAGCGTTACTCAAAGGTGGCATTGACACCTAAGAAGAAGTAACGACCTCTTGGGCTGACTGGGAAAGCCTGTTCCGTAATAAAGGGCTCTTCATCACCTAGGTTATTGACACCGCCGTACACGACAATGGAATCGTTGAAGTCGTAACTAAAACTGATGTCGTGAACATAGGTCTCGTCAGCGAGACCGGCTGGACCATAGATGATATCGATGGTTTCAATTTCTACACCCCGGAAGGTTTGCTCACCTATGTATTGGGTTTGCCAATTGATGTTTACAGGCCCGCGACGCCAGCCCACGTTGATGTTTCCAGCAAGTTCTGGACGTTGAATTTCTTCGAGCTCTGGATCCACTGCCGTGGGATCACCGGGATCAAAGAAGAAATCCAATTCATTCACAAATGTGCCGGCTACGCCCAGGTTGAAAGCATTCTCACCCACATCAAATGCATAGACCGCTGCAAAATCAACACCGGAAGACTCAATCTTTCCGAAGTTGATTTGCGTTTGACGCAAGAAGTTAAAGCCTAAGAACTGTGCTGAGTTTGGATCACGGTTGCGTGTGAACAATGTACAGAAGTCGTTGGGGAAGGTCGTGGAGTCGTAACAATTATCCACGATATCCTGATCGTCAACGGCGTCAATAGCGTCTTCGATTTCGATGCTCCAGTAGTCGGCGCTCAGAGTAAGTCCTTCAAGAAATCGAGGTTGGAACACAAATCCAGCCGTGATGGTCTCAGCAGTTTCTTCCGTCAGATCTGGATTACCACCTGTTACGCCAGAGAATCGTGCTGACAGGGGATCTAGATAGCCGACAGGTATTCCATCTGCTCGACAGTTGGCTTCTCGAGTCGTGGCTCTGGGATCACCATCAGCAATCAACGCATCCAACAAAGCTTGGTCGCAAGGATCATCGGGTCGGAAAAACGCACCCTGATCCGGGTCAAACAATTCAAAAATGTTGGGAGCGCGGATGGCCTCGGAGAAGGTTCCTCGGAACGAGACGTCTTGAACCGGGGCCCAGCGCGCACCAACTTTCCATGTGGTGGCCGCACCAATGGTGGAATAGTCCGCGTAGCGTACTGCCGCGTCTACGCCAAGCTCGTAGGCACCAGGTGCATCACTTAGTAGAGGTACGTTTAACTCCCCATAGACTTCCCATACGTCATAAGTGCCAGTGCTGTTTTGAATCAAACTGGCTGGGTCGAAGATAAGGGAGGACTGAGACGTGCCCAACTGGGTGAGCAAATCACCAGCGTTACCGAATGCAGTAGTGACCGGCAACACACCTCGTGCCAAACCGCTAAAGGTTGAGGTGCTTTCTTCTTCTCGGTACTCAGCGCCAAACGCATAGCCCCAACCACCTGCTTCAAGACCAAACTGAGTTTCTCCAGTGAATATGGCCGAAAACACCAATTGATCAATCTCAAACTCACTGACATCGGTGGTGGTAATGAAGTCGACTGCCTCTTGGCTAATGGATCCGGGACCGCCAAAGATATTGGCCGGACGACACTGACCATCACCCGGGTTAAAGGTGTAGAACCCGGGATCAAACAAAGGAATACCAAATGGAGTCGTGGGCGAAGGAGCGGTGCTGATATCGGACCGACAGATGGGGTTGCCATTGGCATCGGTGGTCACGTCCACGGCTGCAAACCAGCGATCTTGGATCACGGCATTTCGATCAAATAACGTTCGATCAAACTTACCGTAATTGGCCGACACCTCATAGGTCATACCGTTATCAAATTCACCCTCGAGACCCGCGACAAAACGTACAGTTTGACGTTCGTTCTTGCTGATGTTTGGACCAAGATCCGTTGGGTCTCTTGTGATGTACAACCCAGCACCCTGCCCAAAAATATCATTAGGGGCCGATGCGGTAGCAAGCGCTTGCAACTCGGCCGGAATAAATGGGTTGTCGGGAAAAACACTTAACAAGTCATAAAACGTGTTCAGTGGTCCACCAAATTCGACCTCTGAATCTACCCACTTGATTTCACCAAACAAGCGCACGTTGTCTGCCAATTCATAACGGGCGTTTAGATTCAGAGTGACTTTGTCTTCGGAAGGGATCAGGAAGTTAGGATCAAAGTTATCTCGAATCCCGTCGCCATCAAACTGATTGAATACACCGACGACCAAGCCGTCCCGATAGGGCCGAACGCTGCCATTCTCATCGATGTTCCAACAGCCGCCTGCAATTCCAAAAGAGAAGGGAAAGTTCAACGAACTCTGATATCCCACGGATGAGTCTTGACAGTCAGGAACACCGTTTCCATTTAGGTCAAGAGCCGGGTCACCGAAATCTGATGGCGCGATTACGCCGCCATTGGATGAAATAGAAAATGTAGGTCGACGTCGGATGGCTCGCACTGGTGCATTGGCAGCGCGATCAAACAATGCCTGTTCTGCCCCTGTCAGTGTTGGTGCAGAACCCAACTCTGCCAAGAAGTCCGCCGAAAAATCTGCGGCACTTGGAATCCTGAAACCCACAGGATAGCGACCGGTTGTGTTGATATTGTAAAACTGGAACAAGTTAGGTGTATCTGTTGGGTTGATTTCACCTCGCTGGAAACGCAAATCGGGGTTGGGTTGGTTGCGACCGATATTGTTGTTTCTGGAAAAAGCCCGATCAGCAAATGTCAGTTCTTCCCGTCGGCTCAAATCTAGCGCAACGGTAACGTTGCCTCGATCTTCGTCAAAGTTAGTGCCCCAAAGGCCACTGAAATTGTAGGTCTCACCGTCACCTCTGGAAGACAGACCCGATTGAAAATCCAGGTCAAAACCCTCGAAGTCTTCCTTTAGGACAAAGTTGACCACGCCGGTCACAGCATCCGCACCATAAATGGCCGACGCACCACCGGTGAGCACTTCCACCCGCTCGATCAATGCTGCCGGGATGGACCCAATATCTACAGCCTGAGACCCGGCAACGCCCGACACGTGACGACGACCATTCACCAACACCAAGGTCCGTTCAGCCCCCATCCCTCTAAGCTGAAGAACGTTTTGACCAACAGACGATGCAAACACGCCGTCCACAGACCCTTCACCGGTGGTGGTAGTCAATAGAGACGGTATGTCATTAATGACGTCGGCTATATCCAGCTCGCCAGACAACTGAATGTCTTCCGAGGATACGGTCTGTACCGGTGCCGGAGAGGCCAAGTTAGGATCTCTCGCAACACGGGAACCGGTTACTACGACATTTTCGATGGTGTCGTTATCATCTTCTTCTTGGGCCATGGTTGGTGCAGTGCCCATACCCATAACCAGTGTGGCGCCAAGCAGGGCTGCCCAGCGAGTAGGTTTGATTTCCATTGATTTACCCCTAAGTTTTTTCAACGCTGCAAATGGAACAGCGCTGCAACACAATAAAAAGGCCATTCGTTGCTGTTAAACAACGTTCTTATATATTGATTTCCTTAGGATCTTATGTGGATTCTGTGCGCTGCGCAACTAATTAGAGGTCAAAGCAAAGGACAAATTTGACTAATTTGCCGCGCTGAACAAAATCGTTGTTTTTGCACCGCAATCGAACCTTGGAATTCAGCTTTTTAGGGACTCTACCAACTCAACATACGCAGTCTTGGCATCATCGGCAGTGAGACCTTTGATCTCGGACCAGGCGTCGTATTTGGCACCCCCCACAAAGTCAAACACCCCGGGGCGTTCGCCTTGGACATCACCCTCTGTCGCTTGCTTAAAGTATGCATAGAGCTTGAGCAAGTTTTCGTTGGACGGGCGTGCCGATAACGCCTTGGCGTCTATTTGAGCCTGCCCAAAATCGTCGTCCAGTGCCATGTCTATCCCCTTTA
>JBCCFQ010000092.1:0-9194 GCA_039029655.1 Pseudomonadota bacterium
CGCCTCACGCCTCCGTGGGACCCAGGTTCTCCTCACAGCTTGATAAGAACAATCTCGAACAAGGGCAAGAAACGTCCAGGAACACTTCCAGATTGCCGCTTCCCTACCTGCCTAGCCATTTGATTCTCGTAGAATCCCGTTGCATTTGGGTCTCCCTGAATCAGAATCTTCTTGACACCATGGCTTGTCGCAAAATCCTTCGCGTGCCCAACCAATGAAGCTCCAACGCCTTGACTCATAGAGTTTGGCGTTACGAACAAAGCCTCCAACTCCCACTCCTCTTCAGACAATCGCTCCAACGCATAAAAACCGATAACTCGGTTATGCTTCTCGAGAACAAAAAAGTGAAACCTTCCATCTGCTATTTTGTCCTGACTCACTTGGAGCTCCTCGCGGCAAGCCTCCATGAATTCCGGGGAGTAGCCCCAGTGTGCCTTGGATTCAAACGCAATTTTGGTCAATACACCGGCATCTTTGGCCTGTGCAGCTCTAATTGACATCGAGCCTAGAGAGTCTTTTCGCAATAGCTGCTGGCACAGACTCATCGGATATGAAACGATGATTACCCTTCGCCCTGTCCGATACCTCCGTACTCATTTTCTTCTGTTTCACTAGTAACCCAGCTGACAGTCCAGCTCATTCTGTGTTGATGGTTGATCACGGGAATGTCCCAATATGGTGGCGCGGAATACATTGGCGCGCTCCAATAGTTCTTTATGCTTGTTCGAAATGCCCGGGATGCGCCGTAAATAATCCGCCGCACAATAGTCAACGTTGAAGTTGTCTCGAATAACACCCAAAACATGACCCGGATCTCCCGCTTCGATGGACTGATAGTACTCCATGGAATGAGCCATACTAGATGACAGTGCATTAAGCTGCCCTTCCACATTTGCTTTCACCCCAACAAAAAAAGTGAATGCCAACCCAAGCAAAAATCCCAATAACCCAAACCACCATCGTTGCATTTAACGGTTCCCCATAGATCAGTCCCCGCTGGTGAACCAATAGTAACCAGCAGCAATAATCAACAGTAAGAATACGATCGGCCACTTAGAGCCGCTTTTTTCTTGCATCCCATAGTTGGGATTGGCTATACGATACTCTCTAACGACAGCATCGATCCTATGTTTGGCTTCTTTTAGACCCAATCCGGTTTCCTGTCGAAGTTGTTTTATAGCATCGATATTTCGCCCTTGACGCACGAAATTCATCACACTCTCCGACAACTGTTCGGCCACTTTACACCTCTAATAGTGATTGGGTGTCCGTTAGGACACAAAACTCTCCTTGCAAACTGGCAAGAGCCGCGTTGTGCATTACCTCAGCACTCATATGCTCACCCTCTGGCCCTTTGCGTTCGAAAGTCGCAGTAGCATCTGACACCAATGTAACAGAAAACCCTAGATTAGCCGCCATTCGCACCGATGTAGAAACACAGTGGTCAGTGGTTAGTCCGACGACAACCAGCTGGTTCTGCCCATGTTCCCTGAGGTGCATCTCCAATTGAGTGCCGATAAAAGCGCTGTTCACTGTCTTGGTGAACTCTTTCTCTGTAGCCAGCGGACCTAAGCCCGGTTTGATCCGATTACTTGGCAAATCTGGCCTCAAAGGTGAATCTGGCTCAGTGGAACAATGTCGAACATGAATCACCGGTCTTTTCAGATGCCGCCAGTGGTCCAACAGTTTCTTGATATTGTCCTCGGCTTCTGGATTGTTACGACGACCGTACTTTGGATCATCCAACCCTTCTTGTACGTCAATCAATAACAGGCAAGGTTCAGTCACTGTCGCCAAAGATCTCCATAATAATCATTGTAATACCTGCACCGAACAAACCATAGAGAGCCGTGCGGCTGTAAGGCCGCATAAGATCGTCCATATGAGGTTCGGCGAAGAATCCGGCCAATAGCACAAAGGGTGTGACGAGAAGTATGGCGGACACAATGTATTGCAGAACCCGTTTCACCGAGTCGCTAAACCGTTGCAAGTGCAAACCAAGGACTAAGTTCGCCACTGACACCAACAAAAGATAAATATGCGAGGAGCGAAACAACATCCTCACATCATTGGGTAACCCTTCCAAATGATCGTACACTTTATCCATGTATTGACCGGTCAGTAAAAAGGCAACGATTCCCGAAACACCTAACCAAAAATGAAGTCGGCGCAAAAACAACATGTCACCTATTAACCACCGACACCTTAATCAACCTCCGTGAACGCTGTACCGACCCCAAGCCCGATGTAAACCGCACCACTGCCGTACCTTGGCAATGCGCTTTGACCCAAAGGCCCACCGAGCCAGCGCCGCGCTCTGCTAGCAAGTATTGCATAGCAGCCGTCAGTGATGAGCGCCAGACAACAATAAATAACCCCCAACAAAAGAATCTGCTGGCTAGCATTACCCCCGCTTGGATCCACAAACTGCGGCAAAAAAGCCAAGAAAAAGACGGCAATTTTCGGATTTAAGACGCTGACAATAACGCCGTCCATAAAAATCTTGCGACCGGCCTCCGCGTCCAATTTTTCCACGGCAGTCTCGCGACTGGAGTCAAATAGAGCTTGCAAACCTAGGTATATAAGATACGCGGCACCTAATAGTTTGATAAACCCAAAAATGGTGGCGGAAGCCAGCAGCACAGCAGATAACCCTACCGTTGCAAAGACAACATGCACAAAAGCACCCGCGGTGAGCCCAACAACGGACACCAAGCCCGCCCTTGGGCCCTGACTGACACTGCGCGCCACCACGTAAAACACACCTGGCCCCGGCAATAGCAACAGAACCAGTGAGGCGCCGATAAAACCAATCAAGTACTCAACCGGTGGCATGGACTTCGTTAAACAAAATTCGGTTAGAAAAAGGGTCCGTCACTTCAAAGACTCGATCACCCCATGCAGCTTGGTATATCTCTGGTCGATTGTACCGATACCCCTGCCCAATAACTTCGTTGAAATAGGCATCGAGGTGTTCAGTATTTACGAAAACTTTGCTGCCCGGGCTGCAGTCTCCGTGATGTTCCGTTAAGTGAAACACCATGTCTTCCCGAGAGACTTGCATGTAGATAGGGAGGTCATCTTCAAATCGATGCTCCCAGTCGACCTTCATACCGAGAAAGTCCAAGTAAAACTCTCTCGCCTTGGCTTCATCAAAAATTCGAATCATCGGAATGGTTTGAAAAGTCATGACTCATCCCACATAAAAACATCTTCCAGATGCACCTTGAAGAGCCTAGCAATTCGAAATGCACTTTCTAACGAGGGAGAGTAGCGTCTTTGCTCAATGGCGGCCACTGTCTGTCGGGTGACACCAATGGCCTCCCCCAATTCAGTCTGAGTCATTTCACCATGCTGCTGGCGTAATTCCCGTACCCGGTTGGCAATGGGGAATCGTTTGGCCATTAGAAAACGCCTCTGCGATAGAACACGATTCGTAGTACGTACTCCAGTACCTGACTGAGTATCAGACTGGCGAATATTGCGTAAAAGAGGATGTTGCCGTCATAGCTGAATAGGTAGGCAATCAGCGAAAAAACCACCCCGACTCCCAAGACGGTACCCGACCAATGGGCCGCACGATGACCGATCAACTTTTCTCGCTCATCTATTCTTGCGTTGGCTTCTTTGGGTGCGAAAACTGAAATACAAATGTGACCGATAATAGCCATCACCGTTTGGGCGATGGTGTACACCACCAACACCGGCAATACCGGTGGCGCTAACTCACCCGCTGAGGACATCATGGCCACGGCAACAACGTAAAAAGCCCCGCTGACCGTAAGCGCCACGATCATGATCCACGCTGATTTTTCCTGAAATGCCATTTTTTCTCCTCGATGTCAAAAATATTTAACATTAGGATATCTAAAACAACCGCCGGATGTCAAATATTTTTAACATCTACAAACTTAACTTACTGATATATAGTTAATTTTAACTGGATACTTGCAGTGAACAAACTGACCCACCACCGTGTTGATGAAGACGCCATTAGTCATTCGTGTTCAAGGGGATAAGAATCACTAACGTGGGCAGCCCACCACAATAGGACTAAAAATGCTCGACTGCTGCGATCATCGTGGTGGCTTATCAACACGGTGGTGGGTCAGCTAGAAAGGCGAACTGATAGAACAGCCACCCTCCAAAAGCGCCCGCCAACCCTTGAGCTCCCAGGCCCAGCAAGGTTCGGGTCGGAGCAACCCCCACTAGTCCTAAGACCGAGTTCAATATGACATGTAGCAAAACCAACCCGGCGAATCCCGCCAGGGCATAAAGCCCTGGTGACCGGGGAATAAAGCGTGTGAGTATCAACCCCGTGAATAAGAAGGCAACAAGCAACGCACCGGCCACCAAGGGAAAATACAGTCCGAGCATACTCACTAGGTCGTGAGCTGCGGTCTCTATTCTTTGTGACAGCGAAACGGAATAACCCAATTCCGTGACCCTGGCGATATTGAATTGAGACACCAAGAAAACCGCCAGCACGTAGGCGCCAACCAGACCCATGATATACCCAATAATTTTCTTCAACATGGCACCAAAGCAAAGCGTAGAATAAAAAATGAAATAAACTTCTTGGCTTAGACTAACACAATGCGAATTTCTCTATTACTCATCATGACTTTTGTCTTCATTGGCGGCCAGTCGGCGGTCAAAGGTTATGAGATCCAAACTATCGCAGAGGACCTCAACTTTCCTTGGTGTGTTGCCTTCCTACCCAACGGAGAGTATTTGGTCAGTCTCCGCCCCGGTGAGCTGCGCAGAATCACATCCCAAGGCGACATCAGCGATGCAATTGGGAACACGCCGGAGACCTATTTTGCCAGTCAAGGCGGTTACTTCGATGTGTTGTTAGATCCTGACTTTGAGCAAAACAACACGCTGTATTTAGCTTTCGCCCATGGTACGCCAGAGAGTAATGCCACTCGCATCGTCAAGGCCCGTCTAAATGCTAATACTCTGGAGGATGTAACACCTATTTTCACGGCAACCAAAAAGGACACACCGGTTCATTATGGAGGGCGAATGGCGTTACTGTCAGACAACACCTTGATACTTACCGTTGGAGACGGGTTTGACTATCGAGAAGCAGCCCAAGACACCTTCAGTCACTTAGGAAAAGTGATTCGAGTCAACACCGATGGATCCGTTCCCTCTGATAACCCATTTGCAAATGGAGAAAAGGGCGACCCCAAAGTCTATGCCTATGGTTTAAGAAACCAACAGGGTCTCGCGTTAGATGCAGCCACTAATACTCTATACTTAAACGAACACGGCCCCCAAGGTGGAGACGAGGTTAATATTGTGAGTTCCGGTGGTAACTACGGTTGGCCGGTTACAAGTTATGGCATCAACTATTCTGGCGCTAAGGTTTCTCCTTTTGAGACACTTCCCGGTATCAAAGAACCCATCAAGTACTGGACACCCAGCATTGCGGTCTCCGGTATGACGTTCTACACAGGCGCGGCTTTCCCTGAATGGCAAGGCGATCTACTGGTGGGTGCCCTAATAGACAAAGAAGTGCGACGACTGGAGCTAAAAGATGGAGCTGTCGTCTCAGAGGAAACCCTATTTCAGGAAATCAATCAACGTATCCGCGATGTTCGCATGGGACCGGATGGGATGATTTACATTCTTACGGACAGCGAAAAGGGGAAACTTCTACGAGTCATTCCAAAATAGTTTCTAGTAGCAAGTTTTCAGTTGCAAGAGACTACCAGGTTGGCCATCGCAGAATTTCGCCGCTGTGACATTGTTTATTGGCTGGTTGCTGGTGGCTGGTGGCTGGTGGCTGGTACAGAGAGGAGACCAGAGCAGCTTGATGTTGTAGTGCAATATGGGACTTGAGCCCCGGATCGGGTTTCGTCATCCTGCCGAAGGGCAGGATCCAGTCAATACATTGCCGCGAAGCGGCGCAAACTCCGTTGCTCGTAGCTCAGGATGACGTCAGCGTTCGCGTAAAACACTAGCACCAGCCACAATCAACCGATCACCGACTTTACTCACCCAAAACCAACTCCCTCATGACCCGCTGACCCATCCAATTGTCTCTTGAAACTGAAAACTAGAAACCAGCAACTGCCTCTAGTACATCGTATTGCCGTTTTTAGTCCCCTCCGGGATCACTTGCATCGCGTCCCAATGCTCAACAATTTTTCCGTTGTCATCAAAACGAAAAAAATCCATAGTGACGTACTCCTCACCACCAGGCCAAGTTTGGTGAGTGTGCAAAGCGACTAAGTCGCCTTCCGCGATTGCTCTTACAAACGCTATCTGTTTGTCGGGATAGTCCCGCGCCATCTCATCAAAGTAGTCGATAAAAGGCTGTTTACCGTTCCCCACCAAAGGATTGTGCTGAATATAGTCAGCACCAACATACAACTCTACAGCCTTTCCAGGCTCCCCAAGGTAGGCTGTCTTATAAAACGCTATCGCATTAGCCTTGTTCGCCTCTGGATCCTGACTCATACCTCTCCCAACCTCTTCATATTTTTTTCACTACTTCCGCCAAGAGACACCACATCCTTTGGACATCCAGACACCCCTTTCAGCAGTCTCTTGAAACTGTCAACTTGCAACTAATCGGTGACCGGCAGCGCGCAACCAGTACCAATCCTTATGACCCTCAGCAAGCCATCCGACCGTCTCTTGAAACTTGAAACTGATTACTTATCTCACCGGCTCCTGCCCCATTTCCAAATGAAGCTCGTGCCCCTTCCATGGATGGGCCCTGGCCACCTCTTCATTTAAGACGACGCCTAGACCAGGCTCAGTGGGTGGGATCACGAAGCCCGACTCCCACTGAACCGGACGCTCTAAGAGATCGGAATGAAACCCCTGCCAGCGCTCAATACTTTCGAGTATTAGGAAATTGGGTGAACAGGTAGCCAGTTGAACGTTGGCAGCACCGACAATAGGTCCGCAATAAAGATGGGGTGCGATTTGTGCACCAAATGATTCAGCCAAAGCCGCGATCTTTTTACTTTCCAACAAACCTCCGGATCGACCCAGGTTCATCTGTAATATTCGTGCTGCCCTGAGCTCTAACAATCGGGCAAATTCATATTTGGTACACAGCCTTTCCCCGGTGGCTATGGGAATAGAAGTTTGCCTTGCCACATGAGCCATGTCCTCGGGGCTATCTGGTGGAACGGGCTCTTCGAACCACAGCGGATCAAAGGGCTCTATTCGTTTTGCCAAACGAATCGCGCCGGCAGGAGTGAACTGACCGTGAGTGCCAAACAACAAGTCCGCTTTTGTTCCAACCGCCTCTCGCAAGGCTTTCATAAACCTTTCCGATCGATCCAGTTCTTCCAGGGTAGGCATACCGCCATCGAAAACTGTATAGGCCCCGGCGGGATCAAACTTTAATGCTGTGAATCCTTGGTCAACGTATTCGAGCGCTCGCTCCGCTGCTGTGTCCGGGTTAACGTATACATGGGAATCATCATCGTCTTCAGGATATGCATCACCCTCTTTGGGATAAATATAAGTGTAGGTGCGTAGGCGTTCGTGGACCTGCCCACCCAGCAATTCGTAAACCGGCTTGTCCAACGACTTACCAATGATGTCCCAGCAAGCCATTTCCAAACCCGACAACACACCCATCAAAGAGACATCGGCTCGCAGGGTATAACCGCTGCCATAGACTCTGCGCCACAAACGTTCGGTTTTGAAAGGGTCTTGGCCAATCAAATAGCGCTCTGCTGTGTCTTTGGCCATTTGTGCAAGGGAATCCGCGCCAAAGGTGGCACAGTAAATCTCGCCAATTCCAACGATGCCGTCATCGGTAACCAATTTGACGAATAAAAAGTAGCGGCCACCAAAACGCGGCGGTGGATTCTCTACGATGAAACACTCAAAGTCTTTTATTTGCATGACGACAACTTATCTTTTTTGATTTGTGCTACAGCAAAACTACGTTTCGCAATGCGTTCCCTTTTTTCGCTGATGCAATGGCATCGTTGATGTTTTCGAGACTGTAGGTTCCCGAAATCAGCTCGTCTAACTTGAGCTGTCCATTTTGATAAAGAGAAATCAGCAACGGTATGTCTTCCACCAAGCGAGTGGAACCCATCTTAGAACCTATAATCCGCTGACTCTTAGAAGCTAACTCAGACGGGTCGTACTCTGACATGACCCCGGTGGCCGGCATCCCGACGATGACTCCTGTGCCTCCTTTGGCCAACAGACCAACACAGTCATCGATGGCGGACTTTGCGCCAACGGAAACGAAGACATAGTCCGCACCCCTTCCTCCGGTATGCTGAAAAACAGAAGCCTTCACATCCTCTCGACTAGCATTCACGCCTAGGGTAGCACCAAAGGATTTCGCCACTTCGAGCTTGTCGTCAGAGACATCCACAGCAATGATAGGATCCGCCTGCTGGTAAACCGCGCCCTGAATGCAATTGAGCCCGACACCACCAGTACCCACCACCACCACACTGGCACCGGCCGGGACTGTGACGGTGTTTGTAACGGCACCGAAACCCGTTATGACACCACAAGACAACAAACTGGCTGGTTCGAAGCTTAGCGCTTCGGGTATTTTTTGGATTTGACTCTCATGTATAACCACTTCCTCCGCAAAAGCCCCAGCCTGAATGCCTTGATGCACCAACCCACGGGTCGGATGAGAAATGGGACTTTCCGAGTCCAAGCGAAACGATGATTCGCACATAACGAGGTCACCACGATCACAATAGTGGCAAGCGCCGCAAGAGCGAATTAAGGTGATCACCACCCTGTCCCCAGCTGAAAAACCGTTGACGTCGCGGCCCACCTCTTCGACTACGCCTGCAGCTTCATGACCAAACACGGCAGGCAAGTCACCACCCCAATGACCGTCCATAAACATGATATCGCTGTGGCAAATGGCGCAAGCCTTAACCCGCACCTTGACTTCGCCCTGTTTTGGATCGCCGATGTCCAATTCTTCGATGCTTAATGGGGCTTGGAAACTTCGACAAACGGCAGCTTTCATAGCAACTCCTACCGACTGGTATCTAGACTATGAAGCTCAGCGACTCTTTTCGCTAAAGCGTCATTCACACTTTGATAAGCTGGCTCCATTTGCTTTGCATCCCAAAACCAAACACCGATACCCCGGTAAACCTCTGATTGAGTCACCAATACACCCTCATCTTGTGGCGTTAGTACGTATCTATGGTCAAAGGTCAGGATGCCCG
>JBCCFQ010000093.1:0-9120 GCA_039029655.1 Pseudomonadota bacterium
TAGCGGTGGCAAAGAGCCTGGTGACGACCTAAATGCTTTCCATTAGCGCACAAGACATACGGGCAAGACTGACCTACCCTGAATTGGTGGCCGCCCTTGAGTCTACCTATGCCGAACCATCCATGGCCGCCCATAGACACCTACACTACCTACCAGAACTGGGCGGTGAAGATGGCATCTGTATGGCAACCATGCCGGCATGGGGCAAAGGTCACGACATTGGCACGAAAATTTTCACTTACTTTCCCGAGAACAACCAAAGAAACACGCCAACGGTGCAAGCGGTTGTTCTGATATTCGACGGTAAGAATGGTAAGCCCAAAGCTATTGTGGATGGCACCGAGCTGACGCTTTGGCGCACAGCCTCCATGTCTGCCTTGGCCAGTAAGTTACTCTCAAGAACCGACGCATCTCGATTGCTGCTGTGCGGTTCAGGCGCTTTAGCCCCTCACGCCGCCTTGGCCCACGCCTCTATTCGACCCATCCAAGACATTATGGTTTGGGCCAGGCGCCGATCTGCTGCTGAAGCCACTGCCGAATCACTTCGACATGCGCGACCTGACATTCACGTTAGCGTGGCTACGGATTTGTCCCAAGCCGTACCACAGGCAGACATTGTGTCTTGCCAAACTAGTGCTAAGGAACCCTTTCTACGAGGGGAATGGATAAGACCGGGGAGCCATGTAGATTTGGCCGGAAGTCACAGCCCTAAAGCTCGTGAATGTGACGATGAGACCATCAGGATGTCAAAAGTGTATATGGATGTAATGCAAAATGCCGAAACGGAATCTGGCGACGTCATCATTCCTATACAAAACGGTGTGGTGGACCGTAAGCATATTCTGGGTGACCTGTCAGACCTATGTTCCAAGCGGGTTGACGGTAGAACCCACCCGGACGATGTCACTACTTACAAATCGTCAGGCTCCGCCCTCGCCGACCTTGCTGCCGCAGAACTCATTGTCAAAATGTTGACCCCTTAGGGGGCACGCCTACCCTTTGCCACAACAAAAATCGCCATCATAGCCAAGGCTGCACCGGCAAGTTGAATCGGCGTGTGACTCATACCGAAAAATAGAGCTTCCCACAGCAAAGCTAGGACAGGCTCAAGCAATAGACCTAGGCCCACCACAATGGCTGTTACACCTGTGACGCCCCGATTGACCATGACCCAACCAATTTGTGCCACCAAACCATAGGCAAACAACACCATTAATTGATTTCTATTGGCCAAAACCAATGACTCATCGTTGAACCAGGACAATATTGCTAAGAACACCGCGGCAGAAAGGGACACTAGCACTACTTCTAACAAGGCGCTTTTATGATCGACGGATTGCCTCTTGGTGAACTTCAATGTCAGCAGTACACCCGCAAAGGCAAATGCCGTAATCAACCCGTAAGTGACGCCAAGTAAAAAGTTTTTGTCAGTCTGCTCAATGGTGGGCGAAACGATTAGCCCGACACCGACAAAGGCCAATAAGACCATCAACACCACGGTCGTAGTCAATCGCTCGGAAAAAAAAGTCGCTGCTACAAATGCCATAACGAACACTTGAAAACCCGCCAACAAGGTTGCCAACCCGGGGCCGATTAGCAAAATACTGCGATGCCAAAAAAATAGGTCGATGGCAAAAAAACCACCGGCTAACACCATACCCAAAACCACTTGCAGTCTCGGCAGATGCCAAGCAGCCGTAACCAAGAAAAAAAATAACAGAACACCCCCGCCAAACAACATTCGGTAAAATGCAGACACCGTCGGCGAAACATCACTGACTTTAACCAAAATAGGGGCAAAGCTAATGGTGACTGCCCCAGCGATTAACCAAGTCAATGAATGTTTATTAAAAGAAGATTTCTCTGACACAGGGTCTATTATGAAGAGTGAGGGTGGACTAATCGAGACCCAAGCTACAAGTATTACGAGCAGGCGCCATGGGTGTTAACACGAGTTTTCTTAGAGTCATATTAATCATTGCCTCCGGCAGTCTAGTTTCAGCTTGTACTTCTGTCTCTCCGGGTACATTTGGCAACATCGTCATTCGAAACGCCACGATTGTTGACGGTACCGGCAGAGATCCTTATGTGGGCAGCGTTCGAATTCGCGGAAGTCTGATTGTCGATGTGGGCGAGGTCACGCCAACCGCTGATGACTTGGTTGTTCCGGCAGAAAACTTAGTCTTGACCCCGGGCTTTGTAGACACACACAGTCACCACGACGCGGGGTTGCTGATTAAACCTCAGGCTCTGGGTGCCATTTCTCAGGGTATTACCACCATTGTTGTGGGACAGGATGGGACATCTAACTTTCCTTTGTCTGACTACTTCAAAAGACTGCAAAGCAATGCACCGACAGTGAATGTTGCAAGTTATACGGGCCACAATACACTGCGCTCCCAGGTAATGGGCGAAGACTTCCAACGCCCGGCCACGGAGCAAGAAGTCCAACAAATGGCCACCGCACTTCGGCAAGACATGGATGCGGGTAGTTTTGGACTAGGCACCGGTCTGGAATACGATCCAGGAATTTATTCCGAAACCTCTGAAGTCATTGCTTTGGCTCGAGTCGCCTCTGAACTTGGTGGTCGATACATCAGTCACATCCGTAGCGAAGATCGTTACTTTTGGGACGCCGTGGACGAATTGATCAGTATCGGACGCGAAGCATCTTTGCCAGTTCATATGTCCCACGCCAAACTCGCCATGAAAAGCCTTTGGGGTCAAACGGATCGCTTAATCGAAAAACTAGACACGGCCCGAGCCCAAGGCATCAATGTGACCTTAGATGTATATCCCTATGACTACTGGCAATCTACATTGCGTGTATTGTTTCCTGACAGGGACTTCCAATCTCTCGAGGCTGCGCGCCTGGTTTTATCGGATATCGCACCTGCCGATGGCATTGCGTTGGCAGAGTATCGGCCCGACCCGACCCTGGCGGGAAAAACCCTGGCCCAAATCGCGGAAACCCGAGACACTGATCCTGCCCAAGTGTTACTGGATCTCATTGAGCAGGCCTATGAAGATCCAGCAGCTGCAAATGCTAGTGTGGAATCTATGTTAGGCCGCAGCATGCGAGATGAAGACATTGTTGATCTTTTGAACTGGCGCTTTGCCAATGTGTGTTCTGATGGAGGTTCAAACGGCGGACACCCACGCGGCTTCGGCGCCTTTCCGCGAATAATCCATCGCTATGTCAAACAACAAAATCGCTTCACCTTGGCACAAGCGATTCGAAAGATGACCTTACAAAGCGCTCAGAACCTCGGAATTAGCGACCGCGGTTGGATTGGTCCTGGTGCGGTGGCAGATTTGGTGCTGTTCGATCTCAACACCATAAAGGACAACGCAAACCCAGGAA
This sequence comes from Pseudomonadota bacterium, assembly GCA_039029655.1. Lineage (GTDB taxonomy): Bacteria > Pseudomonadota > Gammaproteobacteria > Steroidobacterales > JBCCFQ01 > JBCCFQ01. The sequence continues at coordinate 3,365 of JBCCFQ010000093.1, forward strand.
ACCCCACGGTTGTATCCTCCGGCATTAGCTCCGTTTGGGTGAATGGTCAAACCGTTTATGCAAGTGGTGTGGTCACCGGTCGAATGCCAGGCCAGGTGTTGCGACGTTAGCGTTCAAAATCCCTAAAGGCTCTGTATTGCCAATGACGAATCGCCAACACCATGGTGGTGCCCCGTCGTTCATTCTGTGGAATGTGTCGTTCATCTCGGGTGAGATCGTCAAACAATCTGCCAATCATACTGATACGTTCGGCGAGCCGAGACATGGCTGCTGGCGTAATATCTGCGTTCTTCACCAGGTGCAGATCATTTTGGCCACTAAAAGTACTGCCCAAAAACTCTTGCTGAACTTGAGATCTGAAAAAGCGCTCAATGGGACCGTTGCTTTTCCATCTAAAGTTATTGCCCAACAGACGGCGAATCCGATTTCCTGGCAATAATTCGATCAGTTTCATTCGATCCAATTCCGCCAACAATGGAATAATTTCAATTTCCGTCAGTCGATAGCGCTTAAGTATGTGTTCGGCCTCCCATCCGTTAACCACACAATACGCTACTAACAAAAGTCGTGGGTCTCCCACTAAGCGTTCTTCATCGGCTTCGGACAAACCTTGCAGCCGCTCTTGGGTCTGATCTAATAACCTCAAGAGTTCTGCAAAATCCAGACCCAACACGTCACAAATTTCATCCAAACGCTTCAGGGACATGTTGCCACTGGCCAGCATGCGTTTCACCGCCGACTCGGACAAATTCAAGCTGACCGCCAAGCTTTTGTAGTTCACACCTTGGCTTTTCAGCTGACTTTTTATGATTTGAATGATTCGAGCGCTGCTCATCACGTTTACCAATTGGTCTAATAATACGCCACCATTAGAACAGATTATCACTACTTTTGTACAAAAAGTTGCGTATTGATATCCCTCTGGCATGCTGCATAGCAAAACGCATGGTTTACAGGAGATATTGCTATGGGATTATTTAGACGACTCAGTGCCACCATTTCATCCACCGTCGAACAGGCGGTGACTCGTGTGGAAAACCACGATGCCATCGTGGCCGCCGCAATTAAAAGCACTCAATCCAACGCCGCAAAAGCCAAGGTGCGTTTGGCCCGTGTACAAAAAGATGGTGAGGTCTTGAGGACAAGATCCAAGGAACTTCAAACAGCAGAACGCACTTGGGGCGAACGGGCCAAGGCCTGTGCCGAGTCTGACAAAGAAAAAGCGCTTGAATGTATCAAGCGTCGCAAAGTAGCCCGAGGTCAACTGACAAAAATTCAAGAAAGCCTTGTTAGACACAGTGAACTTGAGGCACAGGTGCTGGACACACTGAAAAAAATCGAATCTCGCCTGCTAGATATGAAACAGCAACGCAACATGATGCGTTCAAGAGAGTCGGTGGCAGATGCTATGCGGATCATTACGGACATCGACGGCGCCGCCGTCAATGATATTGATGAAACTTTTGATCGTTGGGAAATTTTGATAACAGAAAGCGAACTTTGCTCAAACTCTCTGCACCCCGTTGACGTTTTGGATGCTGACTTCCAACAGTCCGAAGATCGACTAGAGCTGGAAGCAGAGCTGGACAGTCTTTTACACGATAAGGAGGGCCATCATGACAATGACAACTCCATTCAATGAGGCAAAAGCTGACTACAAACCCGAGTCGCCATCGCTCTCTGATCGTGTGCAAGGTGTTTTGCACAGCATGAGTCAAATCGCCACCTTGTCTCAGCTCATGCGTTTATTGGGTGCAGCAATCATGGTGGGAGGATTGTCGTTATTTCTGATGCAGGGTTGGCACTCAGGCAATGACGCTAATCGATTCTTCACGCTACTTGGACACACTTTGTTGCTGACAGGAGGAGGATTTTTACTCAGCCATGGCATGAAGGAGTTTAAGGGAGCCCGACTCTTTTTCGGGTTGGGCCTTATCTCAGTGACCGCCAACTTTACTGTCCTCGGAGCTTTGATTTATTCCGTGACGGGCAACCCCGATGCCTCCGCTTATCCAAGTTTCGCCAGTTGGGTTATGCAAGACCCAAGTCAGATGACCTGGATTGTGTTGGGAACGCTCTTTGTGTTGCTTCCCATAACACTACTGGCGTACTCCATATTAGCCAGACGCTCTGCCAAGTGGCTAACAACCAGTTACCTGATCGGCAATGCTTTGCTACTTATACCAACACGAAGCTCGGAAACCGTGGGTCTACTGGTCTTGTTGTCAGTCGTGATCGCACTCTATGCGCTGGGACGGTATGGCAGCAAGGATGAGACTTTGAGTACGTTTGAGGGCGGCTTTGCTAAACTAACTTTGTTTGTCCCTGCCGGACTCATGCTCGCGCGTAGTTGGTTGTTGTATGACATCGAAGCTCTTGCTACGGCGATACTGTGCACCAGTGCCTACATTATCTTGCGCTACATAGAAAAATTCACTGATGAAATGCCGTTTATGCGCGGCCTCATTGGTGTTACATCCATGGTGCTGATTTCGGTTATCGCCGCCTCCCTGGCGCTGGGGTTATGGGGCCAGATCCCCAGTTACGCGTTGATTCCTATCTTCGCTGGTATCTGCTTGAGTATGTCCGTAGATCTAATCAAGCGACATACCACATCTCGTCGAGGCCCGATCTTTGGTTTCATGCTCACTTTGGTCGTGTGCTTGAGCATCGGCATCAACGAACTCTCCTTTCAGGGTTTGATACCCAGTATCTTGGCGGTGTTCTTGTGGTCAGCTGCGATTGGAATAGCCTATTGGTTTAAACATCGATGGAGCTTTATCGTCGCTGCCGCATTAGGCGTCTACCTACTATTCATTAACTTCTTCGAGATGGTGCGTTGGCACGAACTGTATAACTGGGTGACGCTGTCCATCATAGGTGCGGCCATCATCCTGAGTGCTTCACTGCTAGACAGGCATGGAGTATCTATAAAACTCCGTTTAGAGAAACTGAGGGACAATGTTATGAGCTAACGAATTGCCCCGGCGCCCAAAAGGGACGTCGGGGTTCTCATCGTTTTGAGCGAACATCATCCAAGTGAGTGACCGAACTCGGAGCACTGGGGCCCAGATCAGGTCGACTCGAGACCCACACAAGATGCCGTTGATCTACAAATTTTTTCAACTCATTGTTTATGTGTCGGGACTTGATGTCGACGTTTGAGGTTGAACCCCGCCTTAGCATGGCCCAACCATCGCGACCCTGCTGCTTCACCGAATAAAGGGCCGCGTCTGCAAATTCCATAAGTTTGTCAAAATTTGTCCAAAGAGTACCTCTTTGCCAAAGCGGGTAGCGAACACACCCAATGGAGCAGGTGAGGTTCACAGAGCGACCATCATGAGTCCTAAACCCATAGTCTTTAACGGCATCACAAACTCGATTAAGCAGAACTCCTGCATCGTCATCCAGACTTTGACAAATCAACAAAAACTCATCGCCACCCCATCGAACGATTAGGTCGCTTTGACGAGTAACAGAAGTCAACACATCTGCAAATTGACACAGTATGTCGTCGCCATTGTTATGACCGAAGGAGTCATTGACCTTCTTGAAGAAATCGATGTCCACCATGAGCAACAGGCCTTGGTCCACCATGGACTGAGCAAGCGCACCGTGATTGTCAGGATCAAAATAGCGGCGGTTAACCAGGCCCGTAAGCGGATCGATTTGACTGGTCTGACGCAACTCTTGGTTTGCGCGGGTTAGCTCAGAATTCACACGCTTCAATTCAGCCACACGTTCTTGTATCTCAGTTTGCAGTATTTGACGGCGGGATCTTGTGTAAACCAAGCTCATCCAAACCAAAAATATCCCCAATACGACCGCCAGACTCAAAATCAGCAACCTCGCCTGGACCGTCTCAAACAACGTGGCAAACCGTGTAAATTCGACAGCCGTCGTTCCACCCCAGGTATCAGCCAATCCGGATGCTTGTAGTTCGAATCGAAAGTTGCCCGGAGGAATTTCTTGGAATTGGGCGCTCGTGGTTTTGCCCACTTCCACCCATTCGTCGATGAAACCCGGCACACGGTATCTAAATGTTGTGTGCTCACCCCTTGTTAACGCCAATGCGGAGTAATTAATCCTTAGTTGATTGTTGTCGGGTTTAACTTCCACCACCCCAGCGTTGAATGCCACCGCCTCTCCTGATGCCTCCACCGTTTTGATGTAGGGTTCCGGCAGCGGCACCTGATTCACAGAAATCTGGGTATCGAATACCAAGACACCATCGTGGGTGGAAACGTAAAAGACGCCACGATGAACCGCGGCATTTAACCCTTTGCAGCAGAAGTAGTCTGGAAACCCCTTGTACATCAATTGGGTAACCACCGGTTCCAGCGAAATCTTGCTGATTGGCTCACGCAAACTTGCGTTGGGGGTACGAAATACACCACCAGCCGTGACGATCCAAAGGTGCTCGTCGTGGACTTTCAAATCAATGATCGATTCCGGAATCAACCCACTGGCTTCGTTTACGTGATGCCAACCCTCACCAGACTCAATCAACAAACCATTGTTGGCGCTAGCGGCCACGATGTAGCCTGTTGGTAATTCAGCAATGGCAATAATCCGTCCAACCGAATGATCATTGGCTTGGAAGCGAATCATGTTGGTGTCTAAACGGGCCAAGCCAAGATTGGTGCCAACCCATACCAAACCATCCGAATCCATCAGCATGGTTTGAATGCTGACCCCTTCGGTTTGGGACAGAAGCGTGGCGGTATCTTCTTCTAAGTCGAAAATACCAAGATTGGTGGCTACCAAGATGTGGCCATGATCGGGCAGGAATCCGTTGATTGTCGCTTGCCCCAAACCGGCGTAGTTTATGGTACTGAAATCTCCAGTTTGTAGATCCAGGACATACAACCCTTTTTCGGTACCGACCAGCAGGGATTTTTCGTCTCTTAGGCCAATAGATCGTATTTGTTTGTCAGCGGAAAAGTCATGTTCGAATAGTACGTCGATTGTGTGCCCGTCGAGTTGCACGATTCCATTGTCGGTTCCAACGACTAGGCCTAGGTTTTGATGGCTAAACAAGGCGCTGGGGTTTGTAGAACCTAGACCTTCACTGTAGGAAACACGACGAGCTGTCGGATTTTGGATCGCACCAAAGCCAAAGAACACCGACGTATGCCAATGCGTTCCATCTTGATCTTTAAACATGCGCGTCAGTTTCGGTCTAAACCCAAAAGAATCATTACCGACTTCTGGCATCTCCAGAGACCCGTCCGGGTAGATGCGGCCAAAGATTTCGGGACCGTGGAACCAAAGATTCAAATCTTCATCTACCAACACTAGATCCACAGAAGCGTCTTTGAGTCTTGGATCAGTTGGCTGCCGAAACTGGTTGTCCTGTAACTGAAATAGACCACGGGTAGTGGCAAGCCAAACATACCCATCCCTGTGATAATCCATATCTAGGATATTGGCATCGCTGTGTTCGGAGCCTAAAGGCAACTCAATTACTTCCGACTCACCGTCCAAGACATATAGACGACCAGTAGCACCGACATAGGTTTTCCCAGAGTGAGTCATAACGGAGTAGATCTCTTTTGTGGGCAAAGTATGCTCACGAAAAGCCTCATTTTCCGACGACCATAACCCGTGACGTCCAGCAAACCACAAAACGCCTCTTCCATCTCGGACCATATCTCGTATAGATGTTGCCCATGGATCTTGACTGGCAACGTTGAACTCTCCGTCTCGATAAACAGTGAGACCGTTATGCGAAGCGATGATCAAACCGTGATTCA